>CALKOC010000048.1 GCA_938091085.1 uncultured Alphaproteobacteria bacterium | reverse complement strand
GCATTTGGGGCTCACACCGCCTGAAGCTAAAAATGGCTCTGCTGAGCCTATCTCGGAAGATTTATTTAATCCCGGGCAAGATAATAGAGAATAATAAATGATATGAACGACCTGCTTCAAAATAGCATTCAGAACGGTATTCATAGATTGCCGGTGAGGGTCTATTACGAGGATACGGACTTCTCTGGCGTGGTTTATCATGCCAATTATTTGCGTTTTGCTGAGCGTGGCCGGTCAGAATTTCTTCATTCATGCGGTATTCATCATTCTGACCTCTTCAGTAGGCTCACCCCGCTGGCATTTACAGTCGTAAATATGAATATTGATTTTATTGCGCCAGCTAAAATTGATGACAGCCTTGAGGTTGTTTCGGCATATATTTTTATTAAAGGCGCCCGTTTACATATCAAGCAGGCCATTATGCTTGACCATAGAATTTTGTGGCGGGCGGATGTTCATGTTGCCTGTATCACGGCAGCAGGTCGCCCGGTAAGAATGCCTAAGGATGTTTCAAGTCTCCTTGAGCCGCATTTGACACAGGAAGAGCATTTCTTGAATTTTATAGATAAGCCCTAGTTTGGTCACATTTATCCTGCAAAACAGCATGACATAATGCAGGAGATTTAAACGCATGAATGAATTGCTTGATGTTGTGAGCGATCCAACACTTGTGGAACAAGCTGCGACGCTTTCCAATCCAAATTTGGCTCACACGGATTTCGGTCTTTATTCTTTGTTTTTGCGTGCGGACTGGGTCGTTAAAATTGTCATGATTGGCCTTGTCATGGCATCTATACAAAGTTGGGCAATCATCATTGAAAAAACAATGACACTGCGACGCTTGTCTCGCAAGGCGACTGATTTTGAGAAACTTTTCTGGTCCGGAGAAAACCTATCCAGTCTCTATAAGCGGATTAATGAACGTGCTGACCACCCTATGGCGCGGGTTTTTCTGGCCGGTATGAGAGAATGGGCCAGAACTTCATCTGATGGTAAAGAGAAAAAAATTACGCCGGAACTAATTAATCGTGTTGACCGAACGTTAAATGGTGCCGTTGCAAAGGAGGTTGGGGGTCTCTCCAACCGCTTGCTGTTTCTTGCAACAGTTGGTGCTATTGCGCCATTTATTGGCTTGTTTGGTACTGTATGGGGTATCATGAACAGCTTTCAGGCGATTGCACTGACCCAAGACACTAATCTGGCTGTCGTTGCTCCGGGGATTGCGGAAGCGCTCTTCGCAACAGGTCTGGGATTGCTTGCCGCTATTCCAGCAGTCATTGCCTATAACAAATTCACTTCCGATATTAACCGCTATGTAGCGCGTCTAGATTATTTTGCGGATGAGTTTTCCATTTTTCTGGATCGGCAATCCGGTTAATCCCCAGCTGGGCATATAGGATACATCATGGCAATTAATATGAACTCACAGCAAAATGGTGCTTCACGAACCCAATCCTCGCGCCATTCGCGCAGGCATCAGGCACCTATGAGTGAAATTAATGTCACGCCTATGGTGGATGTAATGCTGGTTTTGCTGATTGTGTTTATGGTCGCTGCACCGCTTCTGACAGTTGGTGTACCCGTTAATCTTCCAAAAACAAGTGCAAAGCCTCTGACTGGTGATAGCGAACCATTGGCGATAACCGTGAAGGCAGACGGCAGTATTTTTCTTCAAGACACCGCTATCGAAGCATCTGATCTCGTAGCTAAACTTCGTGCTATTTCAGATACAGGCTATGAAGAGCGGATTTATGTGCGTGGCGATAAGGATGTCGCTTATGGCGATGTTGCAGATGTGGTGGCGCGCATTAATGCAGCCGGCTTTTCAAAAGTGGCTTTGGTCACGGATTTAAAATCTGGGCAGGGCAAAAAATAAATGGTGCGGCAAAACCGAGTTGATTACATTCGGTCGTCTTCTCTAAACAGAGAGATTGTCCTTTCGACTGTTTTGCATGTTCTGGTTGTTTTATCGGCCTTTATTGTTTTGCCGACCCCTGAAAAAATAAGCCTTCCGGATTATGCCTTGCCGATTGACGTCATAACCATTGATGAATTCACGCGGATGACCAACCAAGATCCTAAGCCAGAGACAAAAGCGGACCAAGCTGAAAAAATAGAAAAACCACCAGCAAATATCAGACAAGAAACTGCGCCACCCCCACCGGCTGACAACACAGACGCGATGCCGTTACTTGACCCAAAACCGGCACCAACCCCAAAACCAAAAGAAGCTGACTCAATGCCTGAGCCAGTTAATCTAGTTGGTGATGTTGTGCCGCTCGCGCGCCCCCGACCCGCGAAACCTGAACGCAAGCCTCTACTAGATACCGCTGCCGTACAGGCGCTATTGGATAAAACACCTGACCTTCCAGAGCCGACACCGCCTAAGCCGGTAGCAGATTTACCGCCGGGTGAAAGAATGAGCCTAAGCGAAATAGATGCTTTTAGAGCGCAAATCCGTGCCTGTTGGTCCGTACCAGCGGGCGCCAAAAATGCCGAAAGTCTTGTGGTGCGTGTGCGCGTTCAACTAGATACTTCAGGTCGTCCGATAGCAAAAAAAGTTATTAACCGCGCTCAACTGACAGATAGTTATTTTCTAAGTGCTGCTGAAAGCGTGTTACGCGCGATAGAAAGATGCCAACCCTATAAAATGCCACCTGAAAAATATGAAAGCTGGCGTGAAATGGAGCTTAATTTTGACCCGAGTAAGATGTTAAATGGATAGAGAGCAAATAAAGGAACAAAGAAATGATTAAAATCATAATGCGAAAAATGTTTGTGGTTCTGGTGGTGTTGATGGCCCAGATTTCTGTCAGCTTTGCTCAGGATTTACTGCGTATTGATATTACGCAAGGTAATGTAGATCCACTACCCATCGCGATTAACCCATTTCAGGGGCAGGACAACCAGCCCAGCATGATTGGGGCGGATATTGCCAATGTCGTTAAATCCGATCTCAACCGCTCTGGCTTGTTTCAATCAATTAACCCTGCAGGTTTCATCGAGAAGGATTTACGGGTTAATGCGCGTCCGCGGTTTGGAGACTGGCGTATCATCAATACCCAAGCTCTGGTTATTGGGAAAGTTTCCAATCTGGAAGACGGGAGAATTAGCATTGAATTTCGCTTATGGGATGTTGTTGCTGAACAGCAAATGATGGGGCTTCAACTCATCTCCACACCATCTAACTGGCGTTGGGTTGGTCATTTGGTGGCTGATGCCATTTATGAACGATTGACGGGCGAGACTGGATATTTTGATAGCCGCATTGTTTATGTGGATGAAACCGGACCTAAGAATAGACGCGTAAAACGCCTCGCTATTATGGATCAAGATGGCCACAATCCTCGACTAATCACAACAGGTCAGTCCTTGGCGCTAACCCCGCGCTTTAGCCCGACGGCGCAAGAAATTACCTATCTTAGCTATGCTAACCGCCAGCCAAGAGTGTTTCTCCTAAATATTGAGACCGGTCAGCAAGAAATTGTTGGTGATTTCCCCGGTATGACTTTTGCGCCGCGTTTTTCGCCGGATGGCCAAAAAATTATTATGAGTTTGGAGCGTAACGGTAATTCAAATATCTATACGTTAGATTTGAGGACACGCGTCACCCGTCGACTGACCAACACGTTGGCGATTGATACCGCACCCTGTTATGCACCAGATGGCGAGCGTATTGTTTTTGAAAGCGACAGAGCAGGGCGACAGCAACTTTATGTCATGGATGCGGATGGTAAAAATGTGCAACGCATAAGCTATGGTGAAGGCCGCTATGCCACACCTGTTTGGTCTCCACGCGGTGACCTGATAGCCTTTACAAAGCAACTAAAAGGGAGATTCCTTATCGGGGTGATGAAACCCGATGGCTCAGGTGAAAGAATTTTGACCGAGGGTTACCATAATGAGGGACCAGCTTGGTCTCCTAATGGGCGGGTTCTCACATTCTTTCGGGAGCAAAAAGGCGAAAAAGCCGGGCCAGGTCTATGGACAGTGGATGTCACGGGTTACAATGAACGCCCCCTGAAAACCCCAGGTTTTGCCTCTGACCCTGCCTGGTCACCGCTTATAAGGTGAGGAAATAACAACATTGATTAAAAAAAGGATTTTATGCGTTGAAAATACATGTTTTTTTGATTAAGAGTAAACCTGTTAGCAGGCAAAGACTGTCCGCTTAGTTTTTTTTCTCTTTTTAGGCTGATTTAGGAGCATGTTATGAGAAAGTTATTTAGATCTTCTAATATCGTTGTTGCCCTTGGGGCAAGCGTCCTTCTCGCGGCCTGTGCTGCAAGCGGAACTGTCAGTGGAAGCTACGGCGGTTCAAGTGATGAAAGCGCGGTGAAAGAGCTTGTCAGAAATGTCGGTGATAGAGTTTTCTTTTCTACCAACTCTGCGGCTCTTTCCTCAGAAGCTCGTTCAACAATCATGCGTCAAGCAGATTGGCTTAAAACAAACAATAAATCTCTCACCATTGAGGGTCATGCGGATGAACGAGGAACAAGAGAGTATAATATTGCTCTTGGTGCGCGTCGTGCAAATGCCGTTAAAGATTATATGATTAGCCTAGGAGTTGACGGGTCTCGTCTTGAAACTGTTTCATGGGGTAAAGAACGCCCAGTATCTTTATGTGCAGAAGATGCTTGCTGGTCCAAAAACCGTCGTTCGGTTTCTGTAATTCAGTAAATAACGAATTTATTAAAAGTTTCAAAGGGCACTTTCGGGTGCCCTTTTTTATGCCTTATATTAGCCTTTTTTCTGTATATATTGGCTGCAACGGAGGTTAATTATGCGTAATAAACTTATGACCCAAAAAAGAATGTTCGGCCCTATTTACAGGCTGTTACAGCTTTCTCTAATGGTGACTGTTTATGGTGCATCCATACTTCCTCTTCACGCTCAATCCAGTAATCCGTCAGCTGATGCGCAGGACACGTTTCAATTCTCGGATTTGTCTGACACAGATAATTCGACGGCCTCCGCGCCGACTTTCGAACAACGTATTGCTACCATTGATGAATCCTTACAGCTTTTAAATAGACGTCTTGAAATGATGCCAATGGGTCCCGGTCTGAATAGTGATGGGACAGGTGTTGAAGGTGGTTCCGGTCAGGAGCTTTTGGGACGGCTTGAAAGCATAGAAAATCGTCTTTCAGCACTTGCCTCTGTTCCGGGGGGCGCGTTTCAAGGAGACAGCATGTCCTCCGGTGAAAGCGCTGCAGGTGGTTCGGCGATTGCAGACTTACGTGTCAGGCTGACCCAAATTGAAGAGGTTATGCGTTCGCTTAACGGCAAACTGGATGATGTCTCCTTTCGCCTTACGAAATTCAGCGAGCGTTTTGAGCAGGTCTCGGCAGACTCCGAATTTCGTTTTCAGCAGTTAGAGCTTGCCGCTGCAGGTTCTGGGTCTAAAGCTCAGCAAAACACATCATCAGAACCCCAGGTTCTCGGAACCATGCCGGTGAGTAAACCAGAGTCCGTCGAATTGCTTGCCAAAGCAGAAACAGTCACCTTGATTGGCGAGACAGCTCCAGACACGCCCCTGATTACCCCACAAGCGAGCAGATCCTCGGGGAATGCCCGTAATCAGGCATCCGGTCAGGGTGGAAGTGATGCAACGTCCGGTTCGCCGAAAGAAATTTACGACTTGGCATTGAAAAAACTGCAAATGGGTGCGTATCAAGAAGCACAGGGTGAGTTGCAGAATTTTCTTGATCTTTACCCGCGCGACCGCCTTGCCGGAAACGCACAGTACTGGTTAGGGGAAACTTTTTATGTGCAGAGGGATTATAAAAATGCCACTGCCGCATTCCTTGCTGGATATACAAATTATGGTGACAGTGTTAAAGCCCCGGATAGCCTTTTAAAACTCGGTATGACACTTATTGTCATGGGTGAAAAGAAGACCGGATGTGATGCTTTTGCTGAACTTTCTGCGCGTTTCCCAGATGCACCACAAGCCATTGTGCGTCGTGCAGAAATTGAAAGCCAGCGGGCAGAATGTTCAGGCTAAGGTTACGGTTATGGCGCCTGTGAGCTCCGATAAACCCGTCCATAAACCAATGCATGAACCAATGCCCCCGTTAAGCGGTGCGGCATTTGTGAAAAAACTTGCCAAGCTGTCGAAAATCTCCAGAAATCAATCCGCTCATTTTGCGCTGGCCGTTTCAGGTGGGGCAGACTCTTTATCTTTAATGGCGCTGGCGGCTGCAGCCAGAGAGAAAAATAATCATTGGGATTTCTCTGTTCTGACCGTAAATCATGGCCTTAGACCTGCTGCTGTGAAGGAAACCCGCTATGTGTCAAAGCTGGCAAAAGCTATGGGATTGCCATGCAAAATTTTGACTCATAAAGGTGCAATTCCTGAAAATGATATCCAGTCAGCGGCCCGAAATATTCGTTACGGCTTGATGTCTGAATGGTGTGTCAAAAATAAAGTGACTCATTTGGTGACAGCGCATCATCTTGAAGATCAGGCCGAGACATTTTTATTGCGTTTAGCGCGCGGTTCAGGGCTTGATGGTTTATCTGGAATGCAGAGTATCAGAAACTATGAGGGGGTGGTCTTGCTCCGCCCATTTCTTGATGTTCCTCGTGAATGTCTCCACCAAACAACCGCAAAAGCTGGACTTGAGCCGATTTCAGACCCTAGCAATTCTAACCAGCGATTTGCTCGTGTCCGTATCCGAAACAAAATGGACTTATTCGCCGAAGAGGGGATGACTGCCGCAAGATTGGCAGATACTGCGGGACGATTGTTACAGGCACGCCAAGCGCTCGAGCAAGTGACTGAAAATTTCATGCATGCAGCTGTGCGGCTTGATGAATATGGTATTGCGTATCTAACCTATGCGTCATTGCGCGACCAGCCGGAAGATATTTTACGCCGTACAATTAATAGGCTGCTTACACCTTATGGAGGCTATCCGCCTCGTGCAGAGTCGGTCCAACGTATTTTGGATGAAGTTTTTATTAAACCACGCCCCCCGAAAGAGGGTGGCAAGACGATTAATGGTTTTGTTTTGCGTTTCAGGCGTGACGGATTGTTGATTTTCCGAGAAATTAGTGGTTTGCCAGAGCCGGTTAACATTAAACCGGGAGAGGTATGTGTCTGGGATAATGGCATTTCTATTCGTGTCGCTAAATCATCAATACTGAAGGGAATGCTTCAAATTAAACCGCTTGGCAGTGAGGGGTTAAAGGCAATTCGTAAATTGGGGAACGATGTCCCAAAAAATTTGCCTGCCGCCGCTTTGCATGCTTTGCCTTCAGTTTGGCTAACTTACCGCAAAAATAGCAGTCTTTTGGCTGCAAGAGGAGTTTTGGAGCATTCAGATATTGAATTTCAGGATGTGTTTAGGCTCTAAATACCGCAGGTGAAAATAAAATATCTCAAGTACTGGCATTTTGATGTTGATATTCCTATCTTATATATATCTGTAACCGATAACTATAAAGGGTGAGCCTTTGAATAATACGAGAAACCTTATTGTCTGGGTTGTTGTGGGGCTGCTGTTAGTTTCCCTGTTTAACTTCTTTCAGGAAAGCCCAACAAGCACAGACGCGCGTGAAATTAATTTCTCTCAATTTGTTGCTGAAGTTGAATCCGGCAATGTTGAAGAGGTTGTGATTTCTGGTGACTCAATTACTGGTAAGCTTGCCGATGGCCGGCGGTTCAGTTCCTATGCGCCGCCTAATGACCCGACACTGGTTAATCGGCTTACCGAACGTGGTGTGAGTATCACTGCCAAGCCAGACACAAGTAATGCACCGTCTATCTGGGGTATTTTGTTGTCATGGTTCCCGATGTTATTGTTGATTGGCGTCTGGGTATTTTTCATGCGCCAAATGCAATCCGGCGGCGGAAAGGCTATGGGCTTTGGTAAATCTAAGGCTAAACTTCTTAATGAAACGCATGGTCGCATTACTTTTGAAGACGTTGCTGGTATTGATGAAGCCAAAGATGATCTTCAAGAAATCGTAGAATTTTTGAAAGACCCGGGCAAATTCCAAAAGCTCGGCGGACGTATCCCCAAAGGTGCGTTATTGGTTGGCCCTCCCGGAACAGGTAAAACATTGCTGGCGCGCGCGATTGCCGGTGAAGCTAATGTTCCGTTCTTCTCCATTTCTGGCTCTGACTTTGTCGAAATGTTCGTCGGTGTTGGCGCAAGCCGTGTACGGGATATGTTTGAACAAGCTAAATCAAACGCGCCTTGTATTATTTTTATTGACGAGATTGATGCCGTTGGGCGCCACAGAGGAGCAGGTCTTGGCGGCGGAAATGATGAACGGGAGCAAACCTTGAACCAGTTACTGGTTGAAATGGATGGCTTTGAAGCCAATGAAGGTATTATCCTGATTGCTGCCACAAACCGCCCCGATGTGCTTGACCCTGCTTTATTGCGTCCGGGTCGTTTTGACCGTCAAGTGGTTGTGCCGAACCCGGATATCATTGGTCGTGAGCGCATTCTCCAAGTTCATATGAAAAAAGTGCCATTGGCTGCCGATGTGGATGCCCGCACTATAGCCCGTGGAACCCCAGGTTTTTCAGGCGCCGATCTTGCTAATTTGGTTAATGAAGCGGCTTTGCTGGCGGCACGCCGTAATAAGCGCACTGTTGCTATGGCAGAATTTGAAGATGCCAAGGACAAAGTTATGATGGGTGCTGAGCGGCGCTCTATGGTGATGTCTGATGAAGAAAGAAAACTGACAGCATATCATGAAGGTGGTCATGCACTTGTTGCACTTAACCTTGAAGCGTCTGACCCTATTCATAAAGCCACAATCATTCCGAGAGGGCGTGCTCTTGGTATGGTTATGCGTCTGCCTGAGCGTGATCAACTCTCAGTGACACGCGCCAAGTTGAAAGCAGATTTGGCTGTCGCTATGGGTGGTCGTATTGCTGAAGAGGTGATTTTCGGACACGACAAAGTGACATCCGGCGCATCATCCGATATTCAAATGGCAACCAATATGGCGAAAGCTATGGTTACTCAATTTGGTATGAGTGATGAGTTAGGCCCTCTGGCCTATGGGGATAATGAGCAGGAAGTTTTCTTGGGCCATTCCGTTACGCGGACACAAAATACGTCTGACGAAACACAGAGCAAAATTGACTCAGAAACACGTAAGTTTGTTGATGAAGGCTATCAGA
This sequence comes from uncultured Alphaproteobacteria bacterium, assembly GCA_938091085.1. Lineage (GTDB taxonomy): Bacteria > Pseudomonadota > Alphaproteobacteria > RS24 > RS24 > Micropelagius. Next base: position 12,219 of record CALKOC010000048.1, on the reverse strand, counting down.
AAGCTGAAAGCATTATTCGCGACAATCTCGACGATTTGCACATCATCGCGAATGGCCTTCTCGAATATGAGACATTGAGCGGTGATGAAATTGAAGCTTTGCTAAAGGGTGATCCACCCCATAGACCTGAGCCAACGGATGCCGATTCTGGATCCGGTGCTCTGTCAGCAGTGCCTTCAGTGGGTAAGTCCAAAAACGTCGGTGATGCCAAGCCGCAAAGCACCTGATTTACGATGTCTAATCTTCCCGGCCTATTTGGGATTTTAAACATCACATCGGACAGTTTTTCGGATGGTGGAGTTTATCTCGACCCAGATAAAGCTTTTGAGCAAGCCCTAGCTTTGCATGCAGGGGGTGCTGATATAATTGATATCGGTCCGGCTTCTAGTCACCCCGATAGTGCGCCTGTTTCCGCTCAAACTGAAATTGAACGACTTACCAACATTGTACCTGCTTTACAGGCACATAATATACCCGTCAGCATTGATACTTATCAAACATCAACCCAGAGATGGGCGTTGCAAAACAATGTTGACTGGATGAATGATATTCATGGGTTTGCAGACCCGTCCCTTTATTCAGACCTTGCGGCGTCAGATTGTCGTCTTGTTGTTATGCATGCTATACAATCTGCTGGTGCCGCCACACGAACCTCTCCGCCTGAAGGGGACATTTTTGAACATATTTGTCGCTTTTTTGATATGCGACTGGCTGAGTTGGTGCAAGCCGGCATCAATCAAACCCGTATCGTCATTGATCCTGGCATGGGTTTTTTTCTAGGTGATAAGCCAGAACCATCGCTCACAATGCTGGCGCGTATTGATGAGTTGAAAACTTTATTTGGCTTACCCGTGCTGGTTTCGGTTTCCCGTAAAAGCTTCTTACGGGTGCTGAGTGGGCGTTCAGTGGCGGAAAGTGCGCCTGTGACGCTGGCCGCTGAACTTTGGGCAGCATCGAAAGGGGTGGACTATATTCGCACACATGAGCCCTCTCAACTTAGAGATGCGCTAAAAATAAAGGCGCATTTATCAGATTTTGTAAAAAACTGAAATTTAGAGTGACTTGAATTCGTCGCAACAGTTTGGCACTAATAAGCAATTGATTCGTTTACTAAATTAAGGTCAGGTAATGGTCCGCAAATATTTTGGCACGGATGGTATTCGTGGCACGGTGAATAAAGGCAATATGACCGGTGAAATGGCGCTCAGGCTGGGTATGGCCACTGGGCGGGTTTTCCGGCGCGGTTCCTATCGACATAGAGTTGTGATTGGAAAAGATACACGTCTTTCTGGTTATATGATTGAGCCTGCTTTGGTTGCTGGCTTTACCTCAATGGGTATGGATGTGTTTTTGTTTGGTCCTATCCCAACACCGGCTGTTGCCTTTTTAACGCGCAGTATGCGTGCAGATGTTGGTGTCATGATTTCTGCCTCACACAATAAATTCGAAGATAACGGTATCAAACTATTTGGGCCCGACGGATATAAGTTATCAGATGAGATTGAGTTAGAAATAGAAGGTTTTATGGATGATGGCGTTGGCGAACATGTTGCGCCTGCCGATGGGCTTGGGCGTGCCAAAAGAATAGATGACGCTCAAGCGCGTTATATTGAATTTGCAAAGCGGACATTTCCAAGGCGAGGTAATCTTAGCGGCGTGAAAATTGTTGTCGATTGCGCGCACGGGGCGGCTTACAAGGTTGCTCCGACTGCACTTTGGGAACTTGGCGCGGATATTGTTGCGATTGGTGTCGACCCTGATGGGATGAATATCAATAAGGGGTGCGGTTCTACTGATACAGCTCTTTTGTGTGAAACAGTCGTGCAAGAGAAAGCCGATATTGGTATTTCACTCGATGGGGATGCAGACCGCGTTATTATTTGCGACGAAAATGGTAAAATAATCGATGGGGATCAGATTATGGGTCTGATTGCGACCGACTGGAAACGCCATGAGCGCCTCTCTGCACCCGGCTTGGTAGCAACTGTTATGTCCAATCTCGGATTGGAGCGTTATCTACAAAGTCAGGATTTGGATCTCATAAGGACCAATGTGGGCGACCGTTATGTTGTCGAACGGATGCGTGCCCTTGGCTATAATCTCGGTGGTGAGCAATCCGGTCATATGATTATGAGCGATTATTCAACTACGGGTGATGGTTTGATAGCTGCCTTACAGGTTCTCGCCGTGATTCAAGAAACCGGCAAACCAATTAGCGAGATTGGCAATATGTTTGAGCCTCTACCTCAATTGCTTGAAAATGTGAGTTTTAACTCTGGCGCTCCGTTAGAAAATGAGCGCGTTCAGGCGGCTATTCGCGATGCTGAGGCCAAGTTGGGTAATCAGGGGCGTGTACTTGTCCGTCCGTCAGGAACAGAGCCGGTAATCCGCGTGATGGGCGAGGGTGATGACGAGACGCTTGTGCGCCAAATTGTTGGTGAGATTGTCACCACAATTGAGGAAACCGCCGCGTGAACGCTGGCAATACCACCAATACAACATCATATCCGAACGGAAGAATTTTGATTGTTGCCGGCTCCGACTCCGGTGGCGGTGCAGGCTTGCAGGCAGATATCAAAACAGTGACCGCTTTGGGCGGATTCGCGATGACGGCAGTAACGGCGCTGACTGTTCAGAACACCCACGGCGTTAGGGATATTATGGATGTGCCTCCCCCATTTGTGGCGGCGCAGATGATGGCTGTGTTGTCTGACCTTGGCGCCGATGCAGTGAAGACGGGCATGTTGGCACGCACGCAAGTAATAGAGGCGGTGGCGCCTTTGCTGGATGATTTCCCCAACCCTGCCGTGATTGACCCTGTAATGGTGGCAAGCTCCGGTGACCGGCTGTTAACCGAGCAAGCGGTAAGTGCTATGCAAAGTCTTATGTTGCCGCGTGCTACTCTGGTGACGCCTAACATGCCCGAAGCTGAAATTTTAACCAATCGTGGTGTCGAAACGCTGGATGATATGAAACATGCCGCCGATAGATTGATGACTGATGGCGCCCGGGCTGCGCTGATTAAAGGTGGTCATGGCAATGATGAGGTTGTTACGGATTTACTTGCCGAACAGTCGGGTTTTACAGTGTTTGAAAACCCGCGCCTCGACAGCAAGAACACGCATGGGACGGGCTGTACGCTTGCTTCCTCTATCGCGACGGGGTTGGGGCAAGGGCTGGGACTGGCGGCGGCAGTTGAACGCGGGTTAGTTTATGTGCAAAGGGCGATTGAAACGGCGAATGCTTCTTTGGGTACAGGGCATAACAAGCCTTTAAACCACGCACATCCTGTACATGATAAGTTGCAAGACTCTTAAAATTAATCTGTAAATATTAATGACACACATAACGCCTTGCATCTGGCAGAACACTTGTCATAGTTTCACTAAGTAATTTTCGTTAAAAAGAGTCGCATATATGGCTGTATCTGGACGAGTATCTACTCGAAGTGAGTTGTCTGCTCCTTCACAAATCCCTGTTGATGACACAAGTGACTTCGGGTCGCGCAAGCCGTCTGCTGTCACGGCGGGGCTTATATCAATCACACAAAATCTTGGGCTGAGTTGGTTTGGCAAAAGGCTGACTTACTTGTTGCGTCGTATCGGATTGTTGATGATGGGTGAGTGTGCCGATGTCACTCTGTTTGGTGCGCGCTTGCGAATTTACCCGCACAATAATGTGTCGGAGAAGCGGGTGTTGTTTGCTACCCAGCTTTTTGACCCTGCTGAGAGAGATGCGCTAAAGGCGCTGGCCGCGCCGGGGGCAGTGTTTCTCGATATAGGCGCCAATGTTGGCCTGTATAGTATTTCAGTGGGGGAGGCCTTTGCCGCGCATCCTGATACGCGCATTGTGGCGGTTGAACCCCATCCCTATATATATCGGCGGCTAGCATTTAATGCTGGGCTGAACCCTGCCTATAACATCACGGCGGTAGAGGCGGGCATTGCCGACCATGAGGGTACGCTATCTCTGACCTTACACGGCGATAATCTTGGTGAGACAAGAATGGTGCAGGAGGGCAATACGGCTTCTGTTGATGCGAGTGCGGCAGAGAAGGTGGTGGATGTGCCAGTTCTCTCTCTGATGCAGTTGGTTGCCACACAAGAGCTGACGCGGATTGATGGGATGAAGGTTGATGTTGAGGGCTTCGAAGAAAAAGTGATGTTGCCGTTTTTTGACGCCGCCCCCGATGCACTTTTGCCGCGTGTGATTATTATTGAGAATAACGTCAGACATTGGGATGTCGATATCGTCGCCGTCGCCGCCAAGCGCGGCTATACCAGCCACCGCGTCAGCAAAAATAATCTTCTTTTGTCTCTTTTGTCCCGCGATCCCTCTTGAAATCATAAGATATGATAATTAACTGGTAAATATTGGGGTATCTGCCCTGTTTAGTTGCGTCTGCGTCAATCCATTTTAAGGGAGATGCTGTGATGGCGACTAATGACAATACTAATGACGAAACTGAGCCACGCGACGTTGCTTATTACCTAAAGAAAATTAAAGAAAAAGCTGGAAACAAAACTTGCCTTTTCCGCGGGCAGGCAAATGCGACGTGGAAACTTGAAAGTGGTGCCGCTCGGCGCATACGGCAGAGTATTGAGGCAAATATCCAAGGAGAAAAAAAACTTCCAGAAACCGCATTGATTTTTAGTCAGTCAGAGCTTCTTGAAGATGCCAGGACTATGGGATTTGGTGTGCAAGACGGCAGAAAGTTAACAGACCTTGAGTTGCTGACGGAACTGCAACATTTCGGGGCAGCAACATGCCTGTTGGATTTTACCGAAAACCCCCTTATTGCGCTTTATATGGCATGCAAAGACCTTAAAGAAGAACACGGTCAGGTTTATGTGTTGCCAGATGCAGGGCTTGATGTCGCCCTCGTTGATGAAAAAATTGATGTCGTTATTGAAAAGTCACGTCCTTTGAAATTTATCCCACATATGCAGGGTTCGGCTGAGAGGCGGATTATCCGGCAGTCCGGTGTATTTATTATTGGTTTAGATGACAAGTATGAGGAGCTAACCCATGTATGTATTGCTTCAAAAGATAAAGAGGAAATTTTGGATGAATTAGCATCAATCTATCAAATCAGTGATGAAACCATATTCATTGATTTGTCTGGTTTTGCTAGCACCCGTTCAGCAGAAAAGCGTCTCCAATCGCACTACACATCGTTTTATGAAGGATTGAATTTTTTAAAGACGGGGATGGGGAAGTTAGAATCAGCCTCGGCACGCGATAAGTTGTTAAAAAGCGCAATAGAGGCTTATGATAAAGCCATAGAGTTGAAACCAGATTTTGTCGAGGCTTATAATAACCGCGGTCTTGCAAAAGCCGAGTTAGGCCAGCCTGAGCATGATCCCGCGATAAAAGATTATGATGAGGCCCTGCGGTTGAAACCGGATTTAGCAGAGGCTTATAATAATCGTGGAAATTCAAAAGCTGAGCTGAAAAAGTATGCGCCCGCGATAAAGGATTATACTGAAGCCCTAAGGTTGAAACCGGATTATGCACAGGCTTATAATAACCGTGGTGTTACAAAGTTTCATTTAGGCCAGTATGAGGCTGCGATAAAGGATTATACTGAAGCCCTAAGGTTGAAACCGGGTTATGCCGAAGCTTATTATAATCGCGGTAAGGCAAATTTGGCTTTAGACCAGCCTGAGGCCGCGAAAGAGGATTTAATAAAGGCGCGAGAACTTTTTCAAAATCAATCCAGGTTTGATAGGTTGAAAATTGTTGATGACCTATTACAAAGCTTAGGTAATGACCCTGAAGGCTCCGAATCCGTTTCTTAACTCTTCCATTTATCATTAAATTTTGTTAATGTTATTTGTTGGCTCATGAGCGGTGAGTTGGCGATGGTTTAGAAACCATAATATTAGCTGCAATTCTAATTGCGTATGTGGTTTTATGTGGCTTTATGTGGTCTTCCTTTAGTTTCGGGGAGTCTGCATTGAGCCTTTTTTGTGGCATGTAGGTAATATCCGTTCACCTCTTTGCGTACGCTCAAAAGTTGGAGATAATGGCGCACAATAAGCGCTGGTCTCTATTCACCTCTCATAGTTATTTTGAGCGCAGGGAAGGGGTCGGGGTGATGGCGAAATAAGGCTTATCTAAATAGGTTTTGCCGATAAGGTTGTGCTTAATACGTTATAGCCGTTCTATTGTTCGGTTTTCTAACGCCCCGACACCATTCCTAAAATCCCGACGCCAGTCCTCAAATAATAACGCTCCCCTCTTGGCGCAAAGCGTCAGATTTCAACGAATTATCCACACACACTTTGTATTTTATATTTCTGGCTTGTCCTAAAAGTCAAAACGGCCTATATCAGCCGTGGGACACCCTTCCCCACCGAAGGGCAACTATCTGAAAGGGTAGAGATATGACTAATTTGACCAAACCGGAGATGTCTCCGGTAAATCCCGATTTCTCGTCGGGTCCCTGCGCTAAACGCCCGGGTTACGACCTTACTCATCTTCAAAACGCCGTTCTCGGCAGATCGCATCGCTCCAAGCCGGGCAAAGCGCGTCTGTTGGAAGCCATTACCCGTACCCGCGATATTCTGAATGTGCCGGAAGGCTGGCATATCGGTATCGTCCCCGCCTCGGATACAGGCGCTTATGAAATGGCCATGTGGTCACTTCTTGGGGCGCGTGGGCTGGATATTCTGGGCTGGGAAAGCTTTGGCAAGGGATGGATTACCGATGCCGTCAAGCAACTCAAGCTAGACGATATCCGCGTGATGGAAGCCGCTTATGGCGAATTGCCTGACCTGTCGGCAGTAGATTTTAGCCGCGATGTTGCCTTTACATGGAACGGGACGACAAGTGGCGTCAAAGTGCCGAACGGCGATTGGATTGCCGATGACCGAAGCGGGCTGACCTTGTGTGATGCCACGTCTGCTGCTTTCGCCATGGATCTGCCATGGGAAAAACTCGATGTCACGACCTTTAGCTGGCAGAAAGTTATGGGAAGTGAAGCGGCTCACGGCATGCTTATTTTGTCGCCACGCGCTGTTGAGCGACTGGAAAGCTATACCCCGCCATGGCCTCTACCAAAAATCTTTCGCCTCACAAAAGGCGGGAAGCTGATTGAAGGTATTTTTAAAGGCGAGACGATTAATACGCCGTCCATGTTGGCGGTTGAAGATTATGTCGATGCGTTAAAATGGGCTGAAGATATTGGCGGCCTGACGACCTTGCTGCAACGCTCAGCGGATAATCTCACTGTGCTGTCCGACTGGGTTGCCTTAACGGACTGGGTTGATTTTCTGTGTGCAGAGGAAGCTAATCGCTCCAACACCTCTATCTGCCTGAAAATCATCGACCCTGATGTCACTGCGTTGGATGATGATGCTCAAGCCGCTTTTGCCAAACGCTTAGCGGCATTACTCGACGCTGAAGATGCGGCCTACGACATTGGCGCCTACCGCGACGCTCCCCCCGGACTGCGTATTTGGGGTGGTGCAACTGTAGAAACCGCCGATCTTGAAATTCTTACACAATGGCTCGATTGGGCCTTCGCTACCGCTAAAGAGGAGCTGTAATCATGCCTAAAGTTCTTATTGCAGATAAAATGAGCCCACGTGCCGAAGAAATTTTTAAAGAACGTGGCCTTGAGGTTGACGTCAAGGTCGGGCTGGAGCGCGACGAGCTGATTAAAATTATCGGCGACTATGACGGGCTTGCTGTGCGGTCTGCTACGAAAGTTACGCCGCCCGTTCTGGAAGCCGCTACAAATTTGAAAGTTATTGGTCGTGCGGGTATCGGAGTTGATAATATCGACCTCCCAACAGCCACCAATAATGGCGTTGTCGTCATGAACACGCCTTTCGGTAACTCCATAACAACAGCAGAGCATGCGATTGCAATGATGTTTGCGTTGGCGCGACAAATTCCCGAGGCGGACACCTCCACACAGGCGAGCAAATGGGAAAAGTCAAAATTTATGGGCGTCGAGCTAACAGGTAAAATTCTGGGCGTCATTGGATGTGGTAATATCGGATCGATTGTGGCGTCTCGCGGCATCGGTCTGAAAATGAAAGTTATTGCATTTGACCCGTTTCTGACTCCTGAACGTGCGATTGACATAGGTGTAGAAAAGGTAGATTTGGATGAATTGCTGGCGCGCGCAGATTTCATCACAATGCACACACCGCTAACCGATAAAACCCGTAACATTATTAATGCCGATGCATTGGCAAAATGTAAAAAAGGCGTGCGCATTATTAACTGCGCGCGGGGCGGACTGATTGTTGAAAGTGATCTCAAAGATGCGCTGGAAAGCGGACAAGTAGCCGGGGCGGCCTTGGATGTGTTTGAGGAAGAACCCGCCAAGGATAATCCTCTCTTTGGGATGGCTAATGTCGTTTGCACCCCGCATTTGGGAGCGGCAACCGAGGAGGCACAGGTTAATGTCGCTATTCAGGTTGCCGAACAACTATCAGATTATCTGATGTCCGGCGCGGTGACCAATGCTATTAACATGCCAAGTATTTCTGCCGAAGAAGCACCAAAGCTTAAGCCATTTGTGACGCTTGCCGAGCAACTGGGGCTACTTGCGGGGCAGGTAACAGCGAGCAGCATTAAGGAAGTTAATATTGAATATGCCGGTGAGGTAAGCGAATTGAATTGTGCGCCACTCAGCTCTGCGATGATCTCAGGTCTATTGAGACCCCTTATGTCGGAAGTTAATATGGTGAGCGCGCCTGCCATAGCCAAAGATCGCGGCATGGATGTTGCGGAAACCAAGCGCGGTTCGATAGGCGCGTTTGATAGTTATATTCGCCTTGTTGTGAAAACCGAAAATTCTGAGCGTTCTTTTGCAGGCACTGTTTTCTCGGATGGTAAGCCGCGCCTAATTCAACTAACGGGCATTAACATGGAAGCTGAACTTGCACCGCGTATGCTTTTCATCACTAATAATGACCAGCCGGGTATTATTGGGAGCATTGGTTCCTTATTGGGGACGCATGGCATTAACATCGCATCGTTTAATCTGGGACGAGAAAAGCCGGGCGGCAGTGCGATTGCTTTGATAGCTGTTGACAATGAAATCAGTACGGATGTACTTGACGAAGTGATGGCGCTAGAGCAGGTTACACAGGCAAAAGCACTGGTCTTTTAAGGGGCTATTGAGGGTTTAACAAGAGGTGAAACATGGCCAATGTGGTCGTTGTCGGGTCGCAATGGGGCGACGAGGGCAAAGGTAAAATCGTTGACTGGCTGTCGGAGCGCGCTGATATTGTTGCGCGCTTTCAGGGTGGTCATAATGCGGGTCATACGCTCGTTATTGACGGAACGGTCTATAAGCTTTCACTCTTGCCATCGGGTATTGTGCGCGAAGGAAAAATCTCTGTCATCGGCAATGGTGTTGTGATTGACCCTTGGGCGTTGCTTGCTGAAATCGAAACCTTGCACAACCAAGGTGTAGCGATATCCCCTGAAAATCTGAAAATTGCAGAAAACGCAGTGCTTATATTGCCCGTTCACCAAGATCTGGATGCGGCGCGGGAAAGTGCCGCCTCAGAAGGCAGCAAAATTGGGACGACCAAACGGGGTATCGGCCCGGCCTATGAAGATAAAGTCGGGCGCCGTGCCTTGCGTGTTCGCGATTTAACGGACCTTGATGCTTTGCCTGCCAAGATTGAGCATTTGCTTCAGCATCATAATGCGTTGCGCCGCGGTTTTGGTCAGCCGGATGCCGATGCAGATGCGTTATTGCAAAAACTGCGCGATGTTGCGGATAAAATTACACCCTATGCAGAACCTGTTTGGCGCTTATTGCATGAGGCGCGCCGCCAGGGTAAGCGCATCCTGTTTGAAGGCGCACAGGGCACGCTTCTCGATATTGACCACGGGACTTACCCTTTTGTGACCTCTTCCAACACGGTTGCCGGGCAAGCAGCAATTGGCTCGGGCATTGGCCCGTCGGCGTTGTCGCATGTGCTTGGGATTACCAAGGCTTACACGACCCGCGTTGGGGAAGGCCCTTTTCCGACTGAACAAGATAACGAAGTTGGTCAGAAGCTTGGTGAGCGTGGGCATGAGTTTGGCACAGTCACGGGTCGTAAGCGGCGTTGTGGTTGGTTTGATGCCGTGTTGGTCAAACAGGCCGTTCAGACTGGCGGGATTGATGGTATTGCTCTGACTAAGTTGGACGTTCTGGACGGTTTTGACGAGATTAAGATTTGCACCAGTTATATGCTGGACGGCGAACCGATTGGCTGGCTACCGGCTGATGCAGCGGCGCAGGCGCGAATTGTTCCGGTTTTTGAAACGCTAAAAGGCTGGCACGAAACCAGCTTTGGTGCACGTAGCTGGGCTGATTTACCAGCTAATGCTGTGCGCTATGTGCGTTACATTGAAGAACTTATAGGTGCGCCGGTTACATTGCTGTCCACCAGCCCCGAACGTGAAGACACTATTTTGGTCAAAGATCCGTTTGAGGATTGATGTCGACCTAAACTGCTTTCATACCGCTTTCATACGGGCTTTCTCAATCAGTGAGAACACCGCGATTGTTGCGATATTCATCCCCAGTCCGACAACGCCGGCATGCCAGCCGCCAAGGTCAACATCTACGCCCCATCTGAACATAAAGGTTGCACCACACCCGACCAGCAGACCCGCAATTAGCGGGCGGGCGGAAAGTTTTTGTGTGTGAATACCTAACACCATAACGGGTAGAATTTGGCTCATTATCTCAAGCTTAATAACCATCAAACTCCAAATAGATTGCGGCAACATGGTTGCTAAAACAGCCATGACCAGCATGAGCGCCCATGACAGGCCTTTTCCGATACTTGTGAGTGTCGCCTGCGAGGTTTTTGGCGCGCGCGGGCGGAAAACATCTTGTGTAAAGATTGAGCCGAGCGAAAGCAGAGCCGAGTCAATGGTGGACATAATCGCCGCAATCGCCGCCGCCATAAATAATGCGAGCAGGATTTTCAGCATCGGGAATTCATCTATCAGCAAAAACAGCAGGCGTGGAATGGTTTGGTCAGCTTCGGCATCTGCCATGCCGGGCATTAATTGATGCGCCGCCATGGCGGTCAGGATAATCGGCACGGTTGTGAGAAGCGGCGCCATGAACATAAAGCGGAAACTGTTATTGAGTGCCTTCCAGTTTTTGGCGGCATAGATGCGTTGAATGGCGTGGGGATACATGGCAACGCCCGTGCCAAACAGTAACATCACCGATATGCCCCGCGTCCATTGCCTTTCTGTGAAGCCTTGTTCATTGGCAGGGTGGGTGGTAATGGCAGAGACAAGGGCATCTGTTCCGCCCAGCGTGATAATGGTTGCCGTCAGCACACCGAGACAGCCGATGAGCAGGAGACTGCCTTGAATAACATCCGTCATGACGACACTGCGCATACCGCCCAGACTTTCATAGAACGCCATCACAATCGCCAATCCAAGGACGGCATATAGCATGGGCAGTTCGCCATCTGTGATGCGTTCCGCTAGCAGACCGACAGCTTTAAAATTTGTGAGAATATAGCTCGCCAGCGTTGCGACGAGCAGAATGTTCACCAGCCGCACCAGCCATGCACTGTTATAGCGATGGCGCAGGAAGTCAGCGGGGGTCACGAAGCCGTGTTTGTGTGCGCGTTCCTGCAAGGGACGGGCAAACAGCCAGTAAGACACAATCACCAGCGCCATGCCCACAGCAGAGAAGAACATCACAGGCCCTTCACGATAAGCATTGCCGGCAAAGCCGAACAATGTATTGCCGCTATATTGCGTGGCGTAAAGCGTGAAAAACAATGGCACGACAGACAGGCCGCCACCCGCCAGATAGAAATCCTTTAAGGTCTCCTCCTTAGACATGCGGCGCCCCAGCAAGCCGATAACGGGGAGCATGAGTAGATATACGCCAATGATGATGAGAAGAGTGCTTTGCATGATGTGTCCTTGTGGGATTCTTTGAATTTTTTGATTACAGGAACATGCCAAAACCACGAAAGCGATGCAAGAGGGCGCATGTGGTCAATTTTGAGTTTTTTGGGTTCGGTTAGCCGGATATCGTACTGAATGTTGCCATCCGAGTCCCCAACGCCCGCGTCCCAACAGCGAAGAGTGGAATGCCGTTTGAATTACACGCGCCACCTATCCACATATCATCCGCTCATGAAAAAAATTATATAGTAAAAAATACTGGGTAAAAAAACTGTAAATAGTTAAATTTGAAGCATGGAAGATGATGAT
>CALKOC010000047.1 GCA_938091085.1 uncultured Alphaproteobacteria bacterium | reverse complement strand
GCGCTCCCTGCATGCCGCCATAAGTTAAATCAATCTGTCTTGCGAGATTTTCTGAAGCTTCGCCAGCCAAATCTTCTGGCACACCCAGCGGGAGACCAGGGGAGAGCTGTTCAATTCTTGAGGCTTTAAAGGTGGCGCTGTTTTTGTTGTGCAGCGCCTCAGTTAGTTTTTTTGCGTTCTCCAGAACTTTTTTGTTTTCGTCTTTGCATATTCTGGCAATCTCTCGGCAGATATCGGGGAAACCTGGGCGCCCATATTTCGCAATTGGTGGGAAGTAAGTCCCACCCCAGAACGGTCTGCCATCTGGCAATAAAAACATGGTTAATGGCCATCCTCCCTGCTCCCCCATCATATGCAAGGCCGACATATAAATATCATCAATGTCGGGGCGCTCCTCTCTGTCTACCTTGATGTTGATAAACAGCTCGTTCATGACGGCTGCAATCGCTTCATTTTCAAAGCTCTCATGTGCCATTACATGACACCAATGGCATGCCGAATAACCGATAGACAATAAAATTGGTTTTTCTAAGGCTTGCGCAGTTTCGAGCGCCTTGGCGTCCCAAGGCTGCCAGTGCACAGGATTGTCTTTATGTTGCAACAAATAAGGGCTGGTTTCATTGGCGAGCCTGTTGGCAAGATCTTTTTGGATGTATGCTGGATCTTGTGTCATGGCCGCGCTCATTGAAATCTATTGACGAAGGAAATACCATCATATACGCCCATGATGATTCAGCAAGCATGCGACGTTTCATGTGAAAGGGGTGAAGAATGACAATTTATGCCTTATCTACTCCGCCGGGGCGTGGCGCGATTGCCATCATCCGCCTTTCCGGGGGCTATACCCAAAAAATTGTTGAAAAATTAACTGGCAAAGCCTTACCGGAGCCGCGTCAGGCGGCGTTAAGGGTGTTGTCAGACCCAGAGACAGGTGACCCGATAGACTCCGGCCTTGTGTTATTTTTTAAGGCGCCGCACTCCTATACGAGCGAGGATATGGCGGAGCTACACATTCATGGTGGTGTTGCAATTGTTGATTGTATTCTTGAGGTCTTATCGCGATTTGAAGGGCTGAGGCCAGCCGAGCCGGGTGAGTTTACGCGCCTCGCCGTTCTCAATGGGCGCATGGATCTCACCCAAGCTGAGGCCGTCGCGGATATGATTGACTCTGAAACAATGGCACAGCAAAAACAGGCCTTTCGGCAAATGCGGGGCGCCCTGGGCGAGCTTTATGAGGGCTGGAGACAAAAGTTGGCTTTATCGCTGGCGCATTTAGAGGCAGACATAGAGTTCGCAGATGAGGATCTGCCCGGCGGCATTGGTCAGGCCGTTTTGAGTGAGGTCGCAATTTTAAAAGATGAAATTGCTGCCCATATTCTTGATGATCGGGGCCGCACCCTGCGCCATGGTGTTGAAATCGCTATTATCGGCGCTCCGAATGTTGGCAAATCCAGCGTACTTAATTATCTGGCTGGGCGGGAGGCTGCGATTGTTTCCGCGCGTGCAGGTACAACCAGAGATGTTGTTGAGGTGTCTTTAACACTTGGAGGTGTGCCGGCGGTGCTTGCTGATACCGCAGGCATTCGTGAGGCGGGCGATGAGATTGAGCGGGAGGGTGTGCGCCGCGCCCTTAAAAGGGCGACGAAAGCTGATATTCGCCTGCATGTGACAGCCTTTGGAGAGCCAGCTCAGGCAGACGAGGCGCGTTTTCAAGAGGGCGATATTTACGTCGCCAATAAGCAAGATCTGGGCGCAACCCCGCGACCCTCAGGCGTTCTGGCAGAAGATTTTTATGAGATCTCTGCCGAGACGGGGGCGGGCATGCCAGCTTTGATTGCGGCCCTCAATGCTAGAGTTCAAGAAAAATTCGGATTGGCCGAGCGGCCCGCCTTAACCCGAACGCGTCACCGCAACGCCCTTCAGGAGGCCAGCGTCGCCTTAGAGAGAGGTTTTGAGCGTGCCGGCTCAGGCATGGAGCTTGAATTGGTAGCCGAGGACTTGAGGCTGGCTATGCGTGAAATCGGGCGGATAACGGGGGCGGTAGATGTTGAAAGCCTGCTCGACATTGTTTTTCGGGATTTTTGTATAGGAAAGTAGGCGGCGTTTGTTGATTTGGTTTCGATTGTTTCACGTGAAACATCTTGCCGAGAGGCGGGGGTTTGTATAAAACCTGCGCATGAGTATGGCTCAAGACAGGTATGATGTAATTGTGATTGGTGGCGGCCATGCGGGGTGCGAGGCCGCCGCGGCGTCTGCGCGCCTTGGCGCACAAACTCTGCTGATTACCCATAAGCTTGAAACCATTGGTGAGATGTCCTGCAATCCCGCTATCGGCGGAGTTGGGAAAGGGCATTTAGTTCGTGAAATTGATGCAATGGATGGCCTTATGGCCCGTGTTGCAGACCGTGGCGGCATACAGTTTCGAGTGCTGAACCGCCGCAAAGGGCCGGCTGTTCGGGGGCCGCGCGCGCAGGCCGATAGAAAGCTTTATCGGGAGGCTATGCAAGCCGAGCTTGCGCTGGTTAGGGGGCTTAGCATTGTTGCGGGTGCTGTGGCAGATATTGTTACCGAGAAGGGCCGCGTCGGTGGCGTCTTATGTGAAGATGGGCGCCGCTTTTTTGCTCCTGCAGTCGTGTTGACCACGGGAACTTTTCTGGACGGCCTTATACATATTGGTGAAAAGCGAATACCCGCGGGGCGGCATGGCGAGGCGCCAGCCAAGAAGCTTTCGGAGCGTCTTTATGCGCACGGGTTTAAAATGGGGCGCCTCAAAACCGGAACACCGGCCCGGCTGGACGGGAGAACAATCAATTATGATA
Source organism: uncultured Alphaproteobacteria bacterium (assembly GCA_938091085.1). Classification (GTDB taxonomy): domain Bacteria; phylum Pseudomonadota; class Alphaproteobacteria; order RS24; family RS24; genus Micropelagius. The sequence continues at coordinate 28,808 of CALKOC010000047.1, read as the reverse complement.
AATGCGAGCCTCAGCCCGGAGATATGCCTCCTGAGCCGTTTTCGTTTTTAACGGATCGCATAACAACACCTCAAACCATTTGCCATATCACCGGAACAACCCCCGAAACACATCAGATCGTCGCCGATAACCTAAAGAAGTCGCCTGTTTTCTCGGGGCAGATTGATGGTGTCGGGCCGCGATACTGCCCCTCCATTGAAGACAAAATTCATCGCTTTGCTGACCGTGGAAGACATCAGATTTTTCTTGAGCCCGAGGGGCTTGATGATTACACGGTTTACCCCAATGGCATTTCGTCTGCCTTGCCTGAAGATATTCAGGAGGCATTTGTGCGCACCATTCCGGGGCTAGAGAATGTCACCATCATTCGTCCGGGCTATGCCATCGAATACGACTATATTGACCCCCGTGAATTGCTGCCCACCCTTGAGGCAAAAACTTTCCCCGGCCTATATCTTGCCGGGCAGATTAATGGAACCACCGGCTATGAAGAGGCGGCGGGACAAGGGTTGGTTGCTGGCCTGAATGCTGCACGAAAAGTCGGCGGCGGCGATGCTTTTGTTCTGGACCGGGCAGAAGCCTATATTGGCGTGATGATTGATGACTTGGTTACAAAAGGGGTTAGTGAGCCGTATCGGATGTTTACAGCAAGGGCTGAGTATAGGCTTTCGTTGCGGGCGGACAATGCCGATCAAAGGTTAACCCCGACGGGCATTGCCCTTGGCTGTGTAGGCCCGGAAAGAGCGGCGTCTTGGGCGGAAAAAAGAGACGCTCTTGCAGCCGCCAGAGGGTTTGCGTCAGAAACAAATTTGACCCCCAATGAGGCCCAAAAGCGCGGACTGCCTGTAAATGCGGACGGTATTCGCAGAAGCGTCGCTGACTTATTGGCGCACCCAGATATTGAGTGGGCGCAACTTCAGGCGATATGGCCGGAAATGTCTGGCTGGTCACCCGCTATACGCCAGCAGATTGAAACTGATGCGCAATATGCGGGATACCTCGACAGACAAAAGGCGGACATCGCCGCCTTCAGGCGCGATGAGCGGCTTCAGCTTCCTGAAAATATGGACTTCCTTTCTATTGAGGGCATGTCCAACGAGGTTAGGCAAAAGCTTGCCGCCGCGCGCCCGACTACACTGGGGCAGGCGGCGCGCGTTGACGGCATTACGCCCGCCGCTTTGACGCTCCTGTTGCACCTTGCAAAGCGGGATGCGGCGGCCTCTAAATCCAGAAAAGCACTGGAGGAGGCTGATGCGTGAGGCGGATGCCAACCCTGGCGTCAGCCCTGACGCCAACCCTGATGTTGAAAACCTTGCTGAGGCTTTCAATGTTTCACGTGAAACAATTGACCAGCTGAGGGTTTATCAATCGCTTCTGGAAAAATGGCAGAACTCTATTAATCTCGTTGGGCCGGCCACGCTACGTCAGTTTTGGACGCGGCATGTTGCAGACTCCGCTCAGCTCGCATCTTTGGCCTCTCCCTTAGCGCGCAAATGGGTTGACCTTGGAAGTGGCGGGGGCTTCCCTGGCCTTGTGATTTCACTTATGTGGGCTGGCCGACCTGCGCTAGACGGCGGGGTTGTGCATTTGATTGAGAGTGACGGCAGGAAATGCGAGTTTCTTAAAACTGTTATTAGGGAAACCGGAGCGCCAGCCAAGGTGCACGAAGGCCGCATTGAGGAAATGTGCCAAAAAAACCCCGAAACCTTCGGGGGTGTCGATGTTATAAGCGCCCGCGCGTTGGCGCCATTAGACAAACTCCTCCTTATGTCCGCATCATACTTTGATATCCACACAATAGGCCTCTTTATGAAGGGGCGTGGGTGGCAAGAGGAATTGACGGCGTGCGAGGTTTCGTGGAATATGGGTCTTGAGGTTGTGCCAAGCAAGACAGATCAGGAGGCCAAAATTCTGGTTTGTCGTCAGCCTGAGTTGCGTCAACCTGGATACGCCGGTTAAGGCACTGCTTTATCTCTAAGACCCAGTTTTGTTGATTTTGGCGCATATATGAATAAGGTTAATAAAGAGGAATAAATTTTGTCAGCCCAGCCGATAGTTTCGCAATCGATAAACACAGACCCATCAGCGTCTCCCGCGCCGCGTATTTTGGCGGTGGCGAACCAAAAGGGCGGCGTTGGCAAAACAACCACAACAATTAATCTTGGTACGGCGTTGGCTGCGATTGGTGAGCGTGTTTTATTAATAGACCTCGATCCGCAGGGCAATGCGAGTACCGGGCTTGGGGTGGATCCAACGGACCGAGAGGCCTCGGCATATGAGCTTTTGCTCGATGAAACGGATTTAGATAATGCTGTTGTGAAAACGGTTGTCCCAAATTGTGACCTTGTGGCATCCAGCATGGATTTGCTTGGCATTGAGGTGGCCTTGGCTGATAATCCCCGGCGTTTGCACCGATTGAAGGAAGCGCTTGAGGCTGCCACGGTTCGCTACAACTACGTTTTGATTGATTGTCCGCCGTCGCTAAACATGCTGACTTTGAATGCGATGACTGCTGCAAATGCTGTGCTGGTTCCGATGCAATGCGAGTTTTTTGCGCTTGAGGGTCTCAGCCAGTTGCTTAAAACAATTGAACAGGTGCGCACGGCGCTTAACCCCGGCCTGGAAATTCAAGGTGTGGTTCTGACCATGTATGACCCACGCAATAATCTTTCCGGTCAGGTTGAGGAGGATGTGCGCACGCATTTAGGCGAGCGCGTCTATAAGACTGTAATACCCAGAAATGTGCGTATTTCAGAGGCGCCGTCCTTTGGTCAGCCCGCGCTTCTTTATGATCATAAATGTGCAGGAAGTCAGGCTTATATGCGGCTGGCATCCGAACTTATTCAGCGCGAGAGACAGCTTAACGCCGAGCTCACGGCAGCTCAAAAGACAACCGAAGAAGGAGAAAACCATGGCGGATAAAAAGAGAGGCCTAGGGCGCGGCTTGTCGGCGCTTATCGGTGATGTGGATATTGGGTTGCCGGCGGACACCGAGGCGTCCACCAAAGGAAAGCCAAAAAAAGGCTCTGCCGCCAGCGCCCAAGATGCTTCTGCTCAGGGACTCAATACTATTGGCGTTACTATTGGTGTTGAGAAACTTGTCCCGGGCAAATTTCAACCGAGGCGTGAGTTTGACAAAGATGCCTTAAAGGATTTAGCCAATTCTATCCGTGAAAAGGGCATATTACAGCCGATTTTGGTGCGCTCTAACCCGGATGATACTGCTAAAGCACCCTATGAAATTGTCGCTGGTGAGCGACGCTGGAGAGCTGCGCAAATCGCCCAACTCCATGATGTTCCTGTCATTATTAGGGACATGACCGATAATGAAGCCTTGCAAATTGGCATTATCGAGAATGTTCAGCGGTCTGACCTTAATCCGATTGAGGAAGCCGAGGCCTTCCAGAGGCTCATAGATGAATTCAGTTATACTCAAGAGGTTCTGGCTAAAACGCTCGGCAAAAGCAGAAGCCATATCGCCAATACACTCCGTCTTGTTGGGGCGTCTAATAAGGTGCGAGATTATCTCGTATCTGGGCAGCTCTCCGCCGGACATGCTCGCGCACTTTTGGGGCACTCTCACGCCGATCGTCTGGCCTCAGAAATCGTTAAACAAGGTCTTAGCGTGCGCGACGTTGAAAGGCTTGTTGCCGAAAAAAAACCCAGAAAAAGTGGGTCTAAGACCAAGAAGTTGTCCGAAAAAGATACAGATACACGCGCCCTTGAGAAGTCAATCGCAGACAATCTAGGCCTGACCGTTGCCATTCAACACGACAAAGATGGTGGGCATGTTCGTGTTGCTTATAAAACGCTCGAGCAGCTTGATGAGGTTGTAAGACGCCTCATGGCATCTTCTTGAGGTGATTTATCTTTTAGCTGCGCGCGCCAGGCGCAACATTGTGTAGGCTGCGAGCGTTACATCAGGACTGCCCGTCTCCCGACAGCTGGCCTCTGTTTCATGGATAATGCTCAGGGCGGTTGAAATTTTTGCTTTTGACCAGAGATTGATTTGGCGTTCGACTATCGACACCCTCTTAAAATGAAGAGGCGGGCGGAAGGATGCTCTAAGCGCTTCATTCCGTGACATGCCATTTTCTATATGGCCCTGAGTTAGGTGAAGATTTTGAAAATGTGTGCGTAATCGGTTAAGCACCGCAGGTGCAGGGGTTCCGGCTAAAGATAAACGGGTTAAGGCTTGGTCGGCAGTATCCAGCATGCCACCAGCGACAGCATCAATCACACTTTCCATGGACGCAATCGCCCCATCCCCGATCATTTGCTCCACATCATCAAGTGTAATCATAACGGTGTCACGCCCCTCTCTTTTTGCTGAGCCGCGTGGCCCCACATAAAGAGCAAGCCTCTCAAGCTCCTGCCTTGTTATGCCTCGATCAGCCCCGAGCCTTTGGCTCAGCCTGTCCATTGCAGCGGCCTCGATGCGAAAACCCTCATTCTCCAACCACTCGCGGGCCAATCTTTGGATAGTTCCCGGATCGTCCTCAAAGCAAGGCAGGGCCATGGCCTGCTTGTCGCTTTCCACGGCTTTACGGAGCTTGGAGGCTGGGGTTAGCTTACCTGCCTCAATAATTATCAGCGCTTCAGATACCGGGTCAGCGAGATAATCCTTAATAATTTGAGCATTCTGATCACCTGTCGTGCGCAGCATAACAACGCGCCGGCTTTTGCTGTCAGGGTTGGCAAACATAGAGAGTGAGGCCGCTTCATCACGCAAAAGCCCTGGATTTCGTGCTAGAGTAGCGGCATCCAGATCAACACGCTCCATTGTATCTGCATTTTGAGCTCCGCCGCCCAAGGCTAGATTTGCAAGCACTCTGGCATTTTCGCGTATCATGCCAAGGTCGCTTCCATAAATCAAAACCAGCAAGACGCTAGGGTCCGGCGATTTTATAAACCCATCAACCTGATGCGCTTTCAGTTTCATTACTGCGCCATAGGCTTGTGCCAGCCGCCAAGCTTCAGCACGATTTTCTCGGCTACTGCTTTGGCGGCTCTTGCCTCTGCACTTTCAAGCGCAACCAAATTGGCATATTCGCTGACATTGACATTAAAAGATGTTGAAGAGGATGCTGAACCGCTCGTTGCAATGGCGCCCTCTGTTAAATCATAAAGGCTGTAGTGAACCTTGAGCATGAATCGTGTTCTCGCCTCACGGCTATTATTGTCCATAAGCACGCCGGCTTTATTACTCTCAGCTATAACATCAAGACGATAGCGCGGCTTGCCTTCTGGACTTAGGGTTTTTGCGAGTGCGTTATAAACCGCTCTATTGAGATCATTTTCTGGGCTATTGCCGGGCTGTTGGATTTGAATAGTCGAGAAGAGAGATGAAAGCCCGGGCGCGTTACGCTCCCCATAAAGCGGCTCAAAACCACAACCAGATAAACCCATGCCAGCCATATTCACAATGCCCAAAACAACAATGATGCGGGCATATTTAGGCAAGGTATTAAACAACAAAATTAATGATTTTTCCGGGAACAAAAATAAATTTCCTAATATCTTTATCTGCGATTGCTTTGACGATCCGCTCATCGGCCAACGCCAGCGCTCTGATTTCTTCCTCACCGGCCTCGGCGGGCGCTTCAATCTCTGCTCGCTTTTTCCCATTCACTTGAACCGGCAATGTTATTACATCATCTATAAGAACGGTGTCATCTGCAACCGGCCATTTGGTTTTAGCAAGAATTTCTGTATATCCGAGGCGCTGCCAACAAGTTTCTGCCAGATGCGGTATCATCGGACCAGCCATAATCACCAGATAGCTCAGCCCCTGAAACAAAACTGATTTGCTAATAGCTTCATTGGCGGCGGCAGAAGATAGTGCGTTGCTCAGCTCATAAATTCGCGCCACAGATTTGTTGAAGGCCAGTCGATTTAAATCATCAGTCGTGGCAGCAAGGGCTTGATGAACGGTTTTGTAAAGCGCCTTGTCTGCATCGCTTTGTGGCTGAATTTCAATTCCATTTGTGTTGGCAATTTCAGAAAGCTGGTCAGCGTTGCTATCCACAAGCCGCCAAAGCCTCTGTATAAATCTGTAAGCCCCCTCAACACCTGCATCCGTCCAATGAACATCACGCTCTGGCGGGCTATCGGACAACATGAACCAGCGAGCTGTATCCGCACCATATTTGGCGATGATGTTTGTTGGGTCGACCACGTTCTTTTTGGACTTGGACATTTTTTCAACCGGTCCGATATTAATCGCAATGGACGGGTCGGATTTTAAAACATATTGACCGCTATCAGTTTGGGTAACCTCTTCAGGTGTTACAAACGCCTTCTCAGATGTGCTGAAAGTTTCGTGTATAACCATGCCTTGAGTAAAAAGCCCAGCAAATGGCTCCTTTATATGTAAATGCCCGGTTTTTTCCATGGCACGGGCATAGAAACGCGAATACAGCAAATGCAGGATGGCGTGTTCAATACCGCCAATATATTGATCGACAGGAAGCCAATAGGCAGCCGATTTTGAGTCCGTGGGCTGCTCTTCGGGTAAGCCCGTAAAGCGGGCGTAGTACCATGAGCTATCGATAAAAGTATCAAATGTATCTGTTTCGCGTTGCGCATCAGCGCCGCAAGATGGGCATGGGGTGGTTTTCCAATCTTCATCCCTGTCGAGCGGGTTACCCGGTTTATCAAAACTGACTTCTGTGGGCAGCGTCACGGGTAATTCAGATTTATCAACCGGCACTACGCCGCATGTTTTGCAATGCACAATAGGTATCGGGCAACCCCAATATCTCTGGCGTGAGACCCCCCAGTCGCGGAGGCGGTAATTGGTTTTCCGACTCCCCGAACCAAGTGCCTCTAACTTTTTCGTTACAGCTTGAAAGGCTTCTTGCGGTGTCATGTTGTTCAAGAAGTCTGAATTAATCATTTTGCCGTCGCCTATATAGGCATCGTTTGAGATTTCATAATTCTCGGCAGTTTCTTCGGGGGGCAACACAACGGGGGTGACGGGTAGGCCGTATTTGCGTGCGAAATCAAGATCGCGCTGGTCATGTGCGGGACATGCAAAAACTGCGCCTGTTCCGTAATCCATCAATACGAAGTTCGCGACATAGACGGGCAGCGTCCAGTTGGGTTCAAGGGGGTGTACAGCCTGAATATCTGTGAGAACACCCTTCTTTTCAGCAGCCTCGATGTCTGCCTCGCTGGTGCCGCGTTGCGCGCACTCAGCCAAAAACCCGGCCAATTCTTCATTGGTTTCTGCCAGCTTACGCGCCAATGGGTGGTCTGGTGAAATGGCGCAAAAGCTTGCCCCGTAGAGTGTGTCCGGGCGGGTGGTGTAAATGGCAAGTTTTTCGAAGCTATCGGGCGCGCCGTTAAGCTCAAAGTTAAGCTCCAGACCTTCTGATCGACCAATCCAGTTTTTCTGCATGAGGCGCACATTTTCCGGCCAACGCGTGAGCTCTTCCAGATCATTTAGCAATTCTTCTGAAAAATCCGAAATTTTCAAAAACCATTGGGTTAAACTTTTTTGTTCAACAGGTGCGCCTGAGCGCCACCCTAAGCCATCAATGACTTGCTCATTTGCAAGCACTGTTTGATCAACCGGATCCCAGTTAACAATGCTTTCACGGCGTTCAACAAGCCCGGCTTCCAGAAAATCAAGAAACATGGATTGTTCGTGCTTATAGTAGGTGGGGTCACAAGTAGCGAATTCGCGGGACCAGTCAATCGCAAGACCCATGGATTTTAGCTGCTCGCGCATTGTGTCAATGTTTTGATAAGTCCACTCGCGCGGGTGGACGTTTTTTTCCATAGCGGCATTTTCAGCGGGCATACCGAATGCGTCCCATCCCATAGGGTGCAAGACATTATAACCCTGAGCCATGCGAAAACGGGCGATTACATCGCCCATTGTATAATTCCTGACATGCCCCATATGAATCCGACCGGAGGGGTAGGGAAACATTTCAAGCACATAATATTTCTCACGACTGTCGTCAGCCGTACCTGCTGCAAAACAGTTTTCGGCATCCCAGATTTTTTGCCAATTTGGCTCGTGTGTCTGAGGTTCGTAAGAGGACATAATACCGTTCTATAAAGAGAGGAGGCTAATTTCTTGTTTCGAGTGTCAAAACATGAAGTTCACGAGCTCGAGAAAGAATGGCGTTTTCAAGTTTGATGGCAATTTCGGGCCTCATTGAGACATCTTGCCAGCCATTTGACGTCATCTTTTGCTTGAATGCAGAAACACGAACTCCGTCAGCGCGTAAGTTCTTGTCTAAAATATAAACGGTGACCTTAAAGCGTTCTTTTGGTTCGCTACGACTTTGATACCAATCGGTAATGACTATGCCGCCTATTGGATCGGCAGAGGTCATCGGCATGAAGGACAATGCATCGAGTGTCGCTTGCCATATAAAGCCGTTTACACCCAGCTCTTGTTCAGTATTAAGTGTTTGAGATTTATCGCCGCCGCCAAAAAGCCCCAAGCCGAGTGAAAACCCGCTTTTTTGCTCAACTGGTTCAGCATTTTTTTCGAGTTTAAAGGTACTACAACCCGCTAAACCCCCTGTGATGAGCATGACGAGAAGCGCTTGCTTAAAAAGGGGAAATGTTTTTAGGGTGGGTGTGTTGTCGGGACGGAATGTTTTTCGTGTCATTTAAAAGCCTGTATCGCCTCATCAAATTTTTAAGACAATAACATATCCGCCAATGACTTAAACCTTAAATTTCCTTCACTTGCATAAGGTTTGCAGGTCATAAATTGAAACTAAATTGCGAAGGCATCAATCGCAGCGTACCCAATAGGGTTATGTGTGTGTATTGAGCTTACTCGTTTGAACTGTGCCTCTGACATGCCGCCTAGTGCGTAAACCGGACATGGGCTGTTTTTAGCTAATGATGCAAAACGTACAGGCCCGAGTGTCGCAGCATCAGGATGACTGTTGGTCGTGAAGACCGGTGAGATTAAAATCGCATCAACGGATAATTGCTGTGCAGAAATCAACCCCCTCATATTGTGTACGGAGAGTGTCACAAACGCATTCATAGGTAATCTGGAGAGATGGCGATAAAGAGATGGGGCTTGCTTTTCTGGCAAGTGGAGCCCTGCCTTTAGCCCAAGGGCTAGCTCTGGGTCTCCGGCAATGCTGAGAATAAGGCCCTGCGCTGCACAAATATCCGCTACCAGCTCTGCCATTTTTTTGCGATTAGGCGCATCATAATCGCGAAATATGACGCCCGTTCCCTCCGGCAGGCGGGTTAGCACCTCTTGCCAGTTAGGGAGGCGATGGCGGTCGGTCATGAAAATTCTTGGCGGCAGCATGGGTCTTTATTGAATAAATCCGGTTAAATAAATTTTGTTAGTCGGGCATTTTGCTTAATTTCTGGCATCTCGTTTGTACTAAGCGGGGCTGCTTATGATAGGATAAGTCATCTGAAACCATGTATTGGCACTGAAACTTTTATTATGACCGCGACACGACCACAAGATAATCAGGAAAACGATAGCATGACTGCTCCGGAAAGGCTGATGAAAATTAGCCGTGATATTACAGTATTGTCAGGGGCGGCACCGTCTGGGGCAGAACTGTCTGGGGCAGAACTGTCTGGGGACGTAAACATTATCGCGGTTTCCAAAACATTTTCCTCTGAGGCTATCATGCCCGTTTTGTCAGCAGGTCATCGTATCTTCGGAGAGAACCGCGTTCAGGAGGCCGCAGAAAAGTGGCCAGACTTAAAAAAATCCTATCCCGATGCCGAATTACATTTGATTGGCGCCTTGCAAAGTAACAAAGCCGCACAAGCGGTGGCGCTATTTGATGTGATACATAGTCTTGATCGTATTAAGCTAGCACGCGGGCTGGCGGAGGAAATGCAGCGACAAGACCGTCGCCTCAAAATTTTCGTGCAGGTTAATACAGGTGAAGAAGATCAAAAATCTGGTATATCGCCCGCAGAAACAGCCGAATTTGTTAGCACCTGTCGTGCCGAGTTGGGGCTCAATATTGTTGGCCTGATGTGTTTACCCCCACAACAGGATGTCGTGGGCCCGCACTTTGCTCTGCTCCAAAAGCTCTCCCAGCAATGTGATGCACCGTTGTTAAGCATGGGGATGAGTGGTGATTACGAAGAAGCAATTAAATTTGGCGCGACACATATTCGGCTCGGCACTGCGATTTTCGGCCCCAGAACCTCAATGCCCGCCCATTAAGCCTGAATTATCATATTTGTTTCAGGTGTCAGTAAGGGCAAAACCTCCCTCATATGCGCATGTGAAATAGCGACGCAACCTTCAGTCGGGCCATAATCCGGCTTGGCGAGGTGAAAAAATATGGCACTTCCCGCACCTGGCACAATTGGCGTCAGATTATGGTCAAGCGTTATGATGAGATCATACTGGTCATCTTGGCGCCAAAGCTTTTCATGCGAAAAGTTATGCGGCAGTGTGACCGGGCGGTTATAGTCAGGGTCGTCGGGATCATCTGACCAGCCGCTTGAGGCTGTTATTATGCGGGATGGCAGGTGTTGCGGCGGTGTCGGCCACTTATCTGAACGAAGCCAGCATGTTTGTAATTTCCAAATACCTGCAGGCGTACCGCCGTCGCCTTCCCTCTTTTCACCAACAATGCCGCTTCTGCCAAGCGCGCAGGGAAAGTGTTTTTCGCCAATGCATAATTGCCCGTTATGAATGTCAGGGCCTTGCTGTTTGACTGTAATATCCATAAAACAAGAGTGGTAAACATCAGCTTATTTGTCGAGATAAATATCACGCCAGTTCACATTTTCGTTATGTGTTAATAAAAAGCTATCAATTTGAACATGAAAACGCATAATGATTTTGTTAAGAGTTGAGTAATGAGTCAAAACAGAAAAATTTTAATTATTGAAGATGATACGCTGCTGGTTGAAGAGCTTAGCGAGCAACTCCTTATGCATGAGGAGTTTGATGTCATATCTGCTGAAACAGCAAGCACCGGTTTGGCCGCCGCCAAGAGTGAAGCCCCTGACCTTATCTTGCTGGATGTGGGGTTGCCCGATCAAGATGGTCGCGAAACTTGTAAGCTTATGCGCAAGGCCGGCATATCAACCCCGATTATTATTCTAACGGGCGCAGATTCTGATGCTGATACGATTCTTGGTCTTGAGGCTGGGGCGAGTGATTACGTCACTAAGCCTTTTAGATTTGGCGTTTTGCTGGCGCGTATCCGTACGCGGCTAAGACAGTATGAGATGACTGAGTCCGCCCAGTTTAATCTGGGCAGCTATCAGTTTAAACCGTCGGTTAAGACTCTTGTGCGCGAAGATGAAAGTAAAATCAGGTTAACTGAAAAAGAAACCAATATTCTCAGGCTGCTGTTGCGCGCAGGAGGTGAAACCGTGGCGCGCGATAAATTGCTGGAAGAGGTATGGGGCTATAATGCACAAGTGACTACCCACACGCTTGAAACCCACGTTTACAGATTACGCCAAAAGATTGAAGAAGATCCCTCAAATTCTGAACTGCTTGTTACAGAGGCTGGCGGTTACAGATTGAACATATAGTCGGGCTTAAGCCAAATCTATAACTACCGGCACGTGATCTGATGGTCTCTCCCAGCCTCGTGCTTCTCTGATAATTTTATAGCTTTTCAATTTCGGCTCGAGGGCGGGCGTAACCCATATATGGTCGAGTCTGCGCCCACGATTGGACTCATCCCAGTCTTTTGAGCGGTAGCTCCACCATGAATAAAGCTTTTCCTCAAAGGGAACAAAAGCGCGGGCCACATCAACCCAGTTATGAGACTTTCTAACTTGTTCCAGCAATTCTACCTCTTGCGGTGTATGGCTGACCACTTTCAGAAGTTGTTTATGCGACCAGACATCATGCTCATAGGGCGCAATGTTTAAATCACCAACGAGGATGCGTTGAGCAGAAGTTTTTTGCTTAGCTTTTGCGAAACGGCTTTGCATTTCGTTTAGAAAATCAATTTTATGACCAAATTTCTCGTTGATTTTGCGATCAGGCTCATCCCCGCCGGCAGGGACATAAAAGTTATGTAGTGATAAGGGGGCGTTTCCATAGTCGAGAATGGTCTCAATATGTCGACCATCTTTTTGACCGCAATAATCAATAATATTTGTTTTGGCAAAAGGAAATTTGCTTAGTGTTGCGACGCCGTGATAGCCCTTAATGCCGTTAATCGCGACATGTTCATATCCCATTTTATTGATAGCCTTGGTCGGGAAGCTGTCATTTGGGCATTTTGTTTCCTGTAAGCAGATAACATCCGGCTTCAGTTTTTTTGCCATCTTGGCTACAAGCTCAATTCTAAGCCTTACAGAATTGATGTTCCATGTCACGATGCGCATGATTAATATCTCGCTTTACAAAATTAATTAAAAAAGATTCAGGCTGTTGCCGACGAGGGAGACAGGCCACCGGCCCATCTCGAAAAGTCTGTATCTAAGCATGAGGGGATGGTTGGCGATTTCTTCATCATCTAAGTTAAGTGTCTCTGTGTGTGGGTCAGACTTTAAAACATTGGCGGCATAGGCTGCCAGGCTCAGGGCCGCACCATGAACAGCTTGCTGGGCGGCACCTACGGCGAGATTGCTCAGAGCCTCTGAAGAGGCTTCGTCCGCCATATAAAGCGCCTCTTCCACGCAATTTGACACATCTTCAGATAGGCTGGAGGCGAGGTGGGTAAGCATAATGCCGAGCCCTTCTTCACTGATCAGGGTAAGCGCTTGTGTTGCTGCAGCAGCGCGGAATTGCTCTTCAATTTCCCAGGCCTCGCTATTGATGTCCATGCTTTGGGCGGCATCGGCTGCGTCGCGCCAGTCGAGCAGGGGCGCGGGGGACGCCTCTGGCAAGCCAAGCCCTTCGAGATAGAGCGTGACGACCTCGAGGCAATCCTCATCCAGTGGCTCACCGAGATCGGTAAACCAGCTTACATGGGCGGCACGATTAGCAAAGTCGCGCAAGACTGTCAGCGCAGGCAACTCTGCCTCCAACGCCTCAAGCGCTATATCAGATATGGCATCTTCATTGGGGTCTTCTGTTGGGCCTTCTGAGCCAAGCGGGGGTTCTGATACGATCAAGGGGACTCCTGGCGGGTGAAATTAAAATTTTCTATAGGGACGGCGGCGTGGCTCATCGAGCTTGAAGTCTTTATTATCAATATTTTCACGGTTTTGTAAGTCGTTCAGAATAATTGTGATTGCCTGTCCTTGAGCATCGACAACATGCCAACTTCTTAAAAGTGTCGTTTCCGCTGTACCTTGGTAGTTGAATGTCAGGCGCGCATAGCCCGGGAAGTCACCTGTTGGGTCTTGCAACATCATCTCGGCGGCCGAGTCAAACACATCAAGTTTTGCGATATATTGTGCCTTATCAGCGAGTGACCCTTTGCCCCAGAAAATTGGTAACGGTGTTTGGCTTAGCGGATATCTGTCAGCCTTTTCGCCGGGGACCTCTTGAACCGCCAACCATTTTCCATCTGCGACGACTTTTAGTTTTTGCGGCGGGTCATAATCAAAGCGCATCATGCCCGGCCTCTTCATAAGAAATTTACCAGTGGACGCGTTCCCCTGCTGGTCAATTTGCAGAAAAGTACCCGCCACATTATCCAGTTCGTCCAGATAGGTGGATATGTGATTAATGGCGTCACGATTGGGCTTTTCCTCAACTTTTCCCTCAGCTTTTTTAGAGGTCTGAGCCGAAACCTCCGGCAGGCTCAACAATAAAGCAAAGCAGATCGATAGGAGTGATTTAAAGATTTTCATCAATGCTTCCCTGCGAGGACTTCGCGTTTACCGGCATGATTGGGCGGGCTGATGACACCTTCTTCTTCCATTTTTTCAATCAGGCTTGCAGCCCTATTATAACCAATTTGCAAGCGCCTTTGAACATAGCTGGTCGATGCGCGGTTATCGCGGGTGACTATTGCAACCGCCTGATCGTAAAGACTGTCACCTGAGCTATCACCCTCCATACTGCCCATCTCGATAGGGTCGCTTTCCTCCGTGACAGCATCAATATAAACAGGCTGGCCTTGTTTTTTTAGAAATGAAACGAGGCCTTCGACTTCATTATCGGAAACAAAGGGGCCGTGCACACGCTGGATGCGACCGCCGCCTTCCATGAAAAGCATATCGCCCATGCCAAGCAGCTGTTCTGCACCCATGTCACCCAGTACCGTCCGACTGTCAATTTTTGAGGTAACCTGAAAGGCAATTCGGCTTGGGAAGTTTGCCTTAATCGTCCCCGTTATAACATCAACTGATGGGCGCTGGGTCGCGGTGATAAGATGTACACCTGCCGCGCGCGCCATCTGGGCTAATCGCTGAACAGCGGCCTCAATTTCTTTGCCGGCGACGAGCATTAAGTCTGCCATTTCGTCAATGACAACGACTATATAGGGAAGTTTCTCGAGATTAATTTTCTCGGTTTCAAACATGGCCTCACCAGTTTCCGGATCAAAACCCGTCTGAATTTCGCGCGTCAGCGTCTCACCCTTATCTATCGCTTCCGCCATACGCGAATTGTAGCCCTCAATGTTGCGCACCTTAATTTTGGACATTTTGCGGTATCTATTTTCCATTTCCTGAACGGCCCATTTCAGTGCCGCGACTGCTTTTTTAGGCTCAGTTACGACAGGCGCAAGCAAATGCGGAATACCATCATATATTGATAATTCCAGCATTTTAGGGTCTACGAGGATCATGCGGCACTCTTCGGGGGTCAATCGGTACAAGATTGACAAAATCATGGTGTTAATACCTACAGATTTACCCGAGCCGGTGGTGCCAGCGACAAGTAAGTGGGGCATTTTTGTTAAATCGCTCAGCACGGGTGCGCCCCCAATGTCCTTGCCGAGGGTGAGGGGCAGCTTTGCATTACTCTTTTCGAACGCTTCGCTGGATAATATTTCACGAAGGAAAACCGTTTCCCTATTGCTGTTTGGCAATTCGATGCCAATAACATTATGACCGGGAACGGTGGCAACACGGCAGGAGATTGCACTCATGGCGCGTGCGATGTCGTCTGCCAGTCCAACCACGCGGGAGGATCGGATGCCAGCCGCTGGCTCCAATTCATAGAGCGTGACCACTGGGCCGGGGCGCACGCGACCAATTTCGCCCTTAATCCCAAAATCCTGTAAAACTGTTTCCAACAGGCGCGCGTTAGACTCCAAGGCGTCCATGCTGACTTTTTGAGGCGCACGGCCGCGTGGCTCAGACAACAACCGAAGTGGCGGCAGAGTGAAACTGCTTTCAGGCTCTAATGGCAAATTATTTTGCGCTTCTTTGGAGGCTCGTCGACCCTGACGCGGTGCGCTTTTTTTCTCAACCGGTATCGGCTTGCGAGATGTCGGCTTTGCTTTCGCCGCGGCGGCATTTGTTTCAAGGTCGGTCGAGGCGACAGCCTGAGTGTTTGGGGTTTTGAATATTCGTCCAAAACCCATCAACCGTTCATTAGCGCTCGAAACAAAATTTCTGAAAAATTCTTGTATGGTCGCGAGTGCAGATGCAGCCTCTTCAGATGTGTCAGGTTTTTTATTAGTTAACAGGCTTCTCAAAAAGCTGAAAATAGTGACGAAAATATAAAGCGTTGTTTTGATAAACAAACCGAACCAGCCTGCGGACATTAACGCAAGGGCGAAGCCGGCGAGGCCTAACGATGCCGCAGACGCCCAAAGCCAGAGCGTGAAGGAGCCTGATAAACCATTAAGTGTGTCTCCTAATAACAGCTCAAGCCAGCCGCCAATTGGTGCGACAAGCGTCTGCCCCAAAATCCCACCCGCATGCGGTGCAAAGGATTCTGAATGAAGCGGCGCAATTGTTGCCGCCATTGACAATAAAATAATGCCCGAAAGCCAAAGGAAAAATTTGAGTATCGGACGCGCGGCAGATGCATGCCGCATATAACGCCACCCCAAAGCAGCCACCCCGGGGATGACACCCCAGGATCCGTATCCGGCAAATTGATAAAGTAAATCCGCGATGATCGCCCCGTAAGGCCCAAACCAGTTTTCAATATCTATATTACCGACACGATTTAGACTGGGATCAGAAGCGTGATAGCTAAATAAAATAAGCGCTAAAGACAGGCCGACCGCCATCAAGATGATGCCGATGACCTCTTGCCCGCGAAAAATTAGGAAGCTGCCCAATCGCCCACGGAGTTCGCTCAAGGTGCTCATTATTCTTGCCATGTTATTTTATGCCTTCCGCCGACAAAATATCATGCATTCTTGGTAAAGCCAATTTCATCTCTTCCATATCGCCGACAAGTGCGACGCGGATATATTGAGAGCCCGGGTTTTCTCCGTTCACCTCGGCCCCCAGATAAGCGCCAGGCAATACACGGATGCCGCCTTTTTCCCAAAGCAATTTTGTGATTGCCTCACTATCTCCAACATCCAGCCAAAGAAAAAACCCGCCCTCAGGTCTGTAGAAATTATAATTCGCCCCGAACACATCCTCCGCCAAGTCAATTTTATCCTGATAGAGGCTTCGGTTTTCCTGCACATGCACATCATTCGCCCAGCAAAGCGCTGCCGCTTTTTGGGCGGCAATCGGGCTTTGTGGCGCAGCCAGCATTCTGAGTTTAAGAAATTGCTTCATCACCTCTTCACCACCAACCCCTAAGCCTGAGCGAAGGCCAGGCAGGCTGGAGCGTTTGGAAAGAGAGTGAAACACCATCAGGTTCTTCAAACCTTCCGGCCGGTGTGCAGCGACATTTAGGGCCGATATGGGGGGCGATGCTTCGTATCGTCGATCAAAAATATCAATGTAGCATTCATCCATTATCAACAAAAAATTATGCCGCTCAGCGCGGACCAGCCATTGGTCGAGATAGTCCCAATCAGCTATAGCCCCTTGAGGGTTGGCGGGGCTACACATAAAAACTGCACGCATTTGGTCAAGCGTTTCATCTGACAGCGCAAGCGGGTCGGGAAGAAAGCCATTTTCAGCAACAGCGTTCATATAAAGTGGCGTTGCTCCAGCTGAGAGAGTGGCGGCGGCGTAAAGTTGGTAAAACGGATTGGGCATTGCCATAAATTTTTTATTGGGCCCGTCCGGGGCAATTTGTGCGGCAAGAAACAAAGCCTCACGCGTTCCGGTGGCCGGGAGAACTTGATGCGGCGCACCGTAAATTTCGGGCGTAAGTTGAAAACGCCTTGCGAGCCAGTCGCGTGCAGAGCTTTGCCATGGCTCAATACCGTTAATGGGCGGGTAGTCGCCATAAGTTGCGAGGTTATCGGTCAGGCAATCCAGTGCGAATTGCGGGGGCCTGTGTCTTGGTGAACCAACAGCAAGAGATATGGGGTCTGTCTGGCTGGTTGGGATGTCCAGTAAGGTGCGGAGGCGCGCAAAGGGCGACTCTGACAGTCCGGCGAGAACGGCGTTTTGAGCCGGTTCATCTGGCTTCATGTCATCTCCTTTCACATTTTCTCCACAAACAGACTCTCATAAAACCACCAAAAAAGCCGAGGCAAGCATAACCCGCCTCGGCTGATTTGGTCAAAACCAATTACGAAATGCCGCTTAAGTCAGCATTAAGAATTTGTATTTTATTTCATACCGCCTTCTGGTTCGGACTGAATATTATGGACCGCAAGGTCAGCGCCCATAATCTCTTCCTCTTCAGAGAGGCGAATACCAATAGTTTGCTTAAGCACGCCATAAACGACGAGACCGCAAATCAGGGCGTATCCGCAACCAACAACCGTGCCGATAAGCTGGGATATGAAGCTGACGCCACCAAGACCGCCAAACATTTCAAGGCCGAAAATACCGGCTGCAATGCCGCCCCATGCGCCGGCAAGGCCATGCAATGGCCAAACACCCAGAACATCATCAATTTGCCATTTTTCCTGACATAAGTTGAAGAAGTAAACAAATACAAAGCCACCAATGCCGCCTGTAACGAAAGAACCGATTGGGTGCATGATATTTGATCCTGCGCAAACAGCCACGAGACCCGCAAGCGCACCATTATGGACAAAGCCCGGATCACCACGCCCGACAATGAGCGCCGCAAGAATGCCGCCGGTCATGGCGAGCAGGGAGTTCATGGCTACTAAGCCGGTTACGCCTTCAAGTGACTGAGCTGACATAACATTAAAGCCGAACCATCCGACACAAAGCATCCATGACCCAAGTGCCAGCCAAGGTATGGATGAAGGAGGGAAAGCCCGCCCTCTGTCGCCATATCTGCCATGGCGCGCGCCAAGCATTAAAACTGCACCCAGCGCCAACCAGCCGCCTACACCGTGGACGACAACCGAACCGGCAAAGTCGTTAAAGGCGTAGCCAAAACTTGACTCGAGCCAAGATTGGAAGCCAAATTTTCCGTTCCAAATGATGCCTTCAAAAAATGGATATATTAACGCGACGATAATCGCCGACGCTGCCAATTGCGAACTAAATTTGGCACGCTCGGCAATGCCGCCGGAAATAATTGCCGGAATGGCCGCAGCAAATGTTAACAGGAAGAAAAATTTAACCAATGAAAGGCCCTGCCCGTCAAAGCCTGTGCCCTCACCACCTTGTATAGTTGCCGCACTCGCGAAAAAGTTGATGCCATAAGCAACGCCATAGCCAATTAAAAAATAGGCAACTGTTGAAATAGCAAAGTCTGATATGATTTTTACCAGGGCGTTAACCTGATTTTTTTTACGAACAGTTCCAACTTCTAAAAATGCAAATCCACCGTGCATGGCAAAAACCAATATAGCGCCAATAAGCAAAAAGAAGACGTCACCGCCTAAATGCGATTGAGACATGTGCCCCTCCATTATAATAATCTCTGATATAATACAAGCAAGATGTATGCCAGAAATCTCATCTAACCTATTGATACCATTGATGTTATTATGCCCACATTAGATGATTATTCCTATTTGCATAAAATTTAATCATTTACAGATTATTTGCGTGCAGGCGCCTATTTAATAGTCACTTTAAAGGCGTCACATGTCGCATCTGTTGTGCTGGACTTTAGCCCTTATGTCGGTCACTTTATGCGAATGAGCACTCTGTCATCTGAAACGTGTGAAATTGTGATTGTCGGCGCCGGTCTTGCCGGTTATGCGGCAGCGATAGCATTGTCGGGAACGGGCGCAGACATTATTATGCTAGACCGTGCGACGGATAACGCTGGCAATGCCTCTCAATCTGATCCGCGAACAACAGCATTATCACCTTCCTCTTTTAAAATGCTGAGCTGTCTCGATGTGCTGTCGGCCTGTCAAGAAACCCCTACGCCCATTTCCGCGATGAAAATAACCGAAGCTGTCTCAGTGCCTAAATGGCCAGGGGGTTTGTTAAATTTTGAGGGTACGGATGACGGTGCGCTGGCTTATATGGTTCGTAATCCCGACCTGCATGCCGCTTTTGTTAAAGTCAGCAGGGACATACCTAATATTTCAATCTGCCAGGGCCAAACCGTTACCGACATGGAGCAGACGCCAAACGGGATGCAATTGACTGTTAATAATCATCAGTTGATATGCGACCTCGTCGTTGCGTGCGATGGCCGTCAATCACTTGTCAGGGATTTTCTCGGTACACGCGTTATACAGCATGATTATCACCGTGCCGCATTGGTGGCAGATTTTTCCCATAGCTTGCCTCATGATAATATAGCGCGTCAGATTTTTAAAACGGATGGTCCTTTAGCCTGCTTACCGTTGGGTAAAAATCTAAATGGTGATCATGTCAGTAGTCTTGTTTGGGTTGAAAAAACAAAAAGAGCCCAGAGCCTTATGGCTCTATCTCCTGAGAGACTTTCCCACGCCTTGTCGGAACAGCTTGATGGCGCATTGGGAGATATTGAAATTTCTGATGCGCCACATTGCTTTCCGTTGGCCTTAATGTTGGCTGAAAATTATGCCGCACCTCATGCCGTTCTTCTTGGGGATGCTGCGCATGTCGTCCACCCGCTAGCCGGACAAGGTTATAATCTTACGCTTCGGGATGCTGCGACGCTTGCAGACAAGGTTTTTGAAGCCAAAATGGTTGGTCTGAAAGCTTGCGATATGAGCGTCACGGACGGGTATCAACTTAGTCGCCGGGCTGATGCTTTTGCGATGGCAGGGTTGACGGATAGCTTAAACACAATGTTTAGCTCTTCTTTTCTGCCTTTCTCTTGGTTGCGCCATGCGGGACTTGCCATTGTTAATAATGCCCTGCCCCGTCAAGCCAAACTTATGGGACAACAATATGCTGACAAAGGTATGGCTACGCCACCGCGCCTATTAAGAGGCCATAGGTTTAACGGATAAACGTATTTTTATAACTTAATCTTTTGAAATCTTGCGGGCTTCGCTTTCCAGCATTACTGGAATACCTTGCCTCACGGGATAGGCTAACCCGGCCTCTTTACTAATTAACTCCTGTTTATCGCGGTCATAGCTTAAGGGGCGGCGCGATACCGGGCAGACAAGAATTTCTAACAAGCCGGGATCAGGACTGGCGGTGTCAATATTTTCGTTTTTTTCTTTGGTCATCTATTAAGCCTTATTGAAGTGGTGTGTCGTCATCATTGCCGTGCGCAAGGGCAACCTCGGTCATGGCAATAAGCATATCAGCCCGGCGCGCAAGCGTGTCTGCCTCTAAGAGAGCCTGTTTTTCAGGCGGACCATAGGGGCTTACAACACTTAAAGAATTCACCAATTCCTCAGTGGGCGAGCCTTCGATAGACGGCCAATCACCCTGAAGCTGATTGGCGTCCAGATAATCTTTAAGCACATCTAGCAGACCTTTTCGGTCAACATCATCTACACCGTAATCTTTAACAAGATCATGTGAAAAAGGCTCGTAGTCAGCTTTTACCTGACGGTAGGGGGTCGTGACGTCTAATTCCTCTAGCACCTGAAATCTGCAAAGTCCGGTGAGGGTTACAAGTATCCGGCCATCCTCAGTTTCATTATATGAGGTGACTCTTCCGACACACCCTGCATCATAGAGGCCGTAAGGCCCTGACTGGCTGCTATTACGAGGTTGGATGATCCCAATAATGCGCGAACCGCTTATCGCGTCATTGGCCATTGAGAGATAGCGCGGCTCAAAAATATTGAGCGGCAGTAAAACGCGCGGCAACAATAGGGCTCCTGATAACGGAAATACCGGAATTACAGGTGGCAAATCTGCCGGAAGTTTATAGTCAACAAGCATACTAACTGAACAGCAGGGAGGATAATTTGCGCCGCCCCTCAACCGTTACCTCATCTGTGGGTCCATAAGCTTCAAAAAGCTCGAGTAATTGTTTGCGGGCGGCATCATCCTGCCATTGGCGATTGCGTTGAATAATATCCAGCAAAGCATCTATTGCATTTTCTTTCTGCCCGGCGGCATGATAGGCCAGCGCCAAATCATAGCGCGACTGGTGGTCGTCTGCGTTGCTGTCAATGTTCGCAAGAAGGGCGTTAATCGCGCCCTCTTTTTGATCGGCGGTCTCGCCAAGTGAAGCTGATTTTTTGGCCAGCTCAAGGCCTGCAATTGCCGCACTGTAAAGTGGGTCGGGGGTCGTTGCGTTCTCAATCATAGCAAGAGCTTGTTCCGCCGCCTCGGCATTGCCCATCGCCAGATAACACTGTGCCAGCCCACCAATCGCGGCTGTGTTGGTGTTGTCTTGTTGAGCAATTGAACCGAAAATTTGCATGGCGTTTGTAAAATCATCCTGCTCCAAAGCCGCTTTACCGGCGGCGAGCATCTCCTCAATTGGGTCTGGTGCGAGACCCTCACCAAGATTTTTTTCGATAAAGGCTTTGAGTTGGCTCTCGGGTAGGGCGCCCGCAAAACCGTCAACAGGCTGACCATTCTTAAAAGCAAAAACTGCCGGAATAGATTGCACTTGCAATTGCTGAGCGACCTGAGGATGCTCATCAATATTCATTTTTGCTAGTCGGACAGTGCCATTACTTTGCACAGCCAGCTTTTCAAGAAGCGGCGTTAGTTGCTTGCAAGGTCCACACCAAGGCGCCCAGAAATCAAGTAGAACCAGCATATGCTGTGAGGCCTCAATCACATCGACCATGAAGGTTTGTGTGGTTGTTTCGACAATACTCTCAGATGGTGGTCCGCTAACCGCCCCCATAGCTGATGGGTTCTGTTGAGTTTCCGGTGTTTCGTCCATAATTTATCCCGTTTTGGCTTCCTTAAAGGAAGTTCATATCTTTGTATTCATAAAATGGTGTCTCTTGATGGTTTTGCCAAGGGCTTTTGGCGATTTTCCTTTTTACTTGAACCTTTGAGCTTTCTGGCTCTAAGGACTTACATCGCCAAGGAGCGCGGAGACAACGGCAACATCAATAATATCCTGTACGCCACATCCACGCGATAAATCCATCCATGGTTTGGGAAACCCGCCGAGAATAGGTCCGATGGCCCGCGCGCCGCCAAGCTCTTGTGTGATTTTGTAGCCTATATTACCCGCGTCGAGGTCCGGAAAAATAAAAACATTTGCTTTGCCTGCCACCGGAGAGTCCGGAGCCTTTTTAGAGCCTATTACCGGGTTAATCGCTGAATCAAATTGCAATTCCCCGTCAATATTGAGTTGTGGCGCTTTTTGGGTTATGAGCGCCATGGCCTCCGTTACTTTATCTACATCGGCATGATTGGCCGAGCCTTTGGTGGAAAAGGAAAGCATCGCCACATTTGGGGTCTCCCCAGTTAGGCGCTGATGTGTTTCGGATGTGAAAATAGCAATGTCTGCCAATTGAGCGGCAGTTGGGTTTGGCACAACAGCGCAATCGCCATAACTTAAAACTCTTCCATCCGGCAAAGCCATTAAAAACATACTGGAGATGGTTTTGGTGCCGTCCTTGACCCCCAGGCTTTTAAAGCCCGCTTTTAAAACATTAGCCGTTGTTGCGATTGACCCTGCAACGCCGCCATCCACATAACCCGTAGCTAACAAATAACAACTCAACAAAAGTGGGTTTGAAAGGGACTGCTCGACTTTAGAGCGTTCAAGCCCTCTTTTGTTTTGCACATGCTCATAAATCCGGCTTAACCAAAGGTCTTTATCGGGATGGTCGAGAAAAACTTCAGTGCCCTCAGGCAGTCCATCATCTGGGTTAAGGGCTATGGGTATCACCTCGCCGCCTTGGTGGAGCAGCTTAATAGCTTCTTGAATGCGTGGATCAGATGTTTCAGGAAGTAAAATGCGCTTCTTATTTTTTTTGGCACGATGGTAAAGATTATTAATGATGTCAGTCATGTTTTATTGTCGAGAGAAGGCTTTCATCAATCTGTACCACCATATGCAGAAGTGCAAGCCCATGCACTTTGCCTTGGGCGTCGGTAATAAGTGTTTCCGTACCGCCGCCGCCAAGCGACTCCTCAAGAATAAAATTAAACGCATTTAAATTCGGTAAATCATAGCGCTTAACCCCGCCGAGTGCGATTTCGCTAAAATGGTCAGCGACTTTTGCCGCGGTTAGCTCTTTATCAAGATAGGCGTAAATTTCTGGTGATCTGGCGATAACGCCGACATTACTTCCGTTGCCCTTGTCGCCAGAACGCGCAAGAGCGATGTCCATCAGTTTTACCTGTTTGGTTGCCACCTTAGACCTCCTCAACCTTAACGGTTGTTTTGATTTTATCTTTGCCGATAAGCGCCGGCCAATAGCCGACCACTTCGGAAGCGCGCGATCTTCCAGCCGCAAATCCTGTAATACCAGGGGGGCCGGATGTCAAAACCGGGGCAATCTCGCTCGACATTACATTAAGCTTGTTGGCATCCATCCCCTTGGCGCCGAGCCGCATCAGAATTTCATGAGGCTGTTCGGGGCTTTCCACAATGCCCTTATACAGAACGTTGCTGCCGAATAATTCTAAAAAGCGATCTTCTTCAGGGATATCTGCGCCGAGCATTTTCATTCGTGCAAATACCATGTCAGAAACAATATGTGCCTTTTCAATTGCGTCGGGGCCACTAATGCAAAGTGTTGCAAGAATTTTATAACCGTTCGCATAGGACATGGAGACCTTGAAGCTGTCCGTCGCTGGAAGCCCTTTAACGCCATGAACTCTTACGCGGTCTGCGCCATCCTGCTCCATTTGGATTGTTGTAAAATCTGCAACACAATCCGGGCTGAGGTATCGTGCAGGGTCACCAAGCTCATAAAGTAACTGTGAGGTGACGCTTTCTACATTAATCAATCCGCCTGTGCCGTCATGCTTGGTGACGACAAAAGACCCGTCCTCGTAAGCTTCAACAACCGGAAAACCAATATGAGCAAAATCTTTAACATTTCGCCAATCCGTATAGTTCCCGCCCGTGCATTGGGGGCCACATTCAATGATATGCCCTAACACCGTGGCGGCAGCAATTTTGTCATAATCTTCAAATGACCAGCCAAATTCATAGGCCAATGGCGCGACAGCCAGTGAGGGGTCACTCGCACGCCCTGTGATAACAATATCCGCGCCTTGTTGCAGTGCCTCAACTATCGATGCGGCGCCTATATAAACATTGGCGCTGATGATATCGTCTTTTACGGTTGCTAAAGCTGCGCCGGTATCCATATTGACCAGCGCCTCGCCTTCATTTGTCAGCGCGTCCAGCCTGTCAAGAATATCATCACCTTCAACAATGCCGATGCGGACACCCGAGAGGCCAATCTCTGAAAGTGCTTGTTTGGTGGCGGCAAGACATGCTGGGGCATTAACCCCCGCTGCATTGGCAATCAATTTGATGCCCTTGTCTCTGCATTGCGGCATAATCATTTTGAGCATTTTGATAAAATCACGTGCGTAACCTGACTCTGGGTCGCGCATTCTTTGTTTTTGCATGATGCTCATCGTTATTTCGGAAAGATAGTCGAAGGTCAGATAATCAACCGGCCCTTCTTCAACAAGCCTTTTGGGCCCGAGGAGACTGTCGCCCCAGAAGCCTTGGGCATTTGCAACCCTTATCATTTTTTTTGCCGTATTCACTGTTGCCTCCAGCCCTCAATTTAAAAGCCTACCTCTTAATGTCAATTATAAGTTTTCTGGGACGCGAGAAGCATATTGAAGTAGTGTGTCCTTCATCTTTAATCATTAAATGGGAAAAAAATGATAGGAACACCGCCCCGCGTGGGGACGATTTATACTGGCTGGATTGTTTTATCTGCCTGTTTTGTGTCGGCCATGTTGATTGTAGGTGCGACGATTTACAGCTTCCAGCTTTTCGTCATCCCCGTCACTGAAGAATTTGAGATCTCTCGAGCGACAGCCAATAATGCCTATATTTCTATGTTGGTCGGGCTTGCGCTCTGGTCGCCATTGGTGGGACGGCTGTTGGATAAATTTGATGCAAAATATGTGATTATGTTTGGCGCGCTTAGTTTTGGCGGCGCCTTCACACTTGTTGCGATGGCGCAAAGCCTGATGGTAATGATGGTCGGCATTTTTGTGATGCTGAGCATTGCCGTTTGCTCATGTGGCGGTCTTGCAGGTAACGCGGTTACAGTGCGGTGGTTTCAAAAACGTCGTGGGCGGGCATTGGGCATTATGTCAGTGACGTCTTCTGTCGGCGGCGCCTTTATGGTGCCGGTTGTGGCCTATCTTATCTCATCTTATGGCTGGCGCATGGCGATGCTTCTCACCGGCTGGTCGGTGGCGATAATTATATTTGTCCTGGTTGGCCTGTTTGTTAGGGGGCGTCCCGCGCAGGCTGATATTAATGATTTTGATGAACTTGATAGCCAAGCTGATACACCCCTACAAGATGCGCCAACAGAGGACAAACCTTTGAGCCTCAAGCAGATTGTGACAACGCGTAATTATTGGCTTGTCGCAATGGGGTGCGGTCTTTTGCTGGCGAGCGATCAAGCTGTTCTCACCTCGAAATTTCCGTTTCTAGTCGATAGCGGGTTTACCGTTTTGCAGGCCACCACGATTATTTCTACCATGACGATTTCTGCGGTCGCGGGAAAGCTGATAATCGGCTTTATGGCTGATTATTTTGATGTAAGGCATTTATTTGCCTTGGTCGCCTTATTCCATTTTCTTCTCTTGGCTGTGTTTTTAATGCGACCTGATTATTGGAGTTTATTGATTTTTGTTTCTATTTTCGGGGCTGCAGTTGGCGGCATTTACCCCGTGTGGTCATCGCTTACAGCAAACGCTTTTGGCCCGGCCAGCATTGGGTCTGTCTTGGGCTTTATGGCGCCCGTGATGCAGGGTCTCTCGATTATTTTTGTCAGCTTTATCGGCGAGGTACACAGTCGGACGGGGGCTTATGATGTTGCGTTTCAAGGATTCATGGTAACTGTCGTCATGTCTGTATTCTTTATTTATGCGATGAAGCTACGGGCAAAATCACCTGCAGATACTCCGCAAGGATAAGCTAAAGGGCTTGCAATCGCTTTTGCTTTGGGGCATAACCCGCTATGCTATTAAACAGCAATGCGGGCGTAGCTCAGGGGTAGAGCGCAACCTTGCCAAGGTTGATGTCGTGAGTTCGAATCTCATCGCCCGCTCCATTTCTTTCCAGAAATCTCAAAAAATTCTTCAAGTTTTTCAATGCCTTTAAGGGCTTTGTTAACTTGCCCTGTTTTGGCGGCGTCTTGTCAGCCCTTCTGAAATCCAACATTGGCACAGCTCTGTCGCTATTGCTTTTATAATTTTGAGAAAGCTTAAATTACGTCTGGCGGTCGATTGTCTGGTTGAATAACTTCCGAGGCGGTCTGAACCGTTTCAGTAATAACTTCGGCGACTACTTCAGCAGCCTTGTTAACTGCTTCTGTCACTAGATGAGTATTTGTTTCAGCCTGTGGTGTATAATGTATGTTTTGGTCAGATAGAAGCCACCATCCTCTTACGCTCGACAAAAACCAAAAGCCATTGGCAAAAGACAAGACTAAAAGGCCCGCTGACGCTGTTGCAAGAAGTGAAAACATGCTGCCAATAGCCATACATATAAAGCCATATTTGCGCCGGGTAGGTGATAGGCTGGACAATAGGGGGGCTGCCAAGGCTGTGCCAAAAATGACCGAACCGAGTTGGATTAGTATGATGATGTTAGAGAGCAGCAACCATTCCATTTTGGCAACCATCAGGTATCTTAATTGAACCCATAAATTGCTATATGCTCTTAAAATTTTTATTTTTCAACACTAATTTTCTGTTTAAGTAATTTTTTTATTTAGGTTGTGGGGAGGCGTTGTCGGCGGCAAAATTTGGTACAGTTATGTCACAGTTGCCGAAGACAATAATATTTTCATTTAAACTCTGAGCAGGTTTTGCCAGTCTTTAATTATTGGATTTCGGGGGTATAGAGCGCATTCCGCTTTAACGGATGGTGAGCCGTGAGTTTGAATCTCATCGCCCGCTTCATTTCATAATATAGCTAAAGAACTTTTGCCCCTGCTTTTCATAAAAAAATGGAAGTATCAACTTTCAGCGCGGAATTGAAATGTCAAAAGCTATAAATGAAACCCACCACTTTAGACTTAATGTCTAAGGCAAAAATTAATGAAAATCGTGTTGATGCGTCTGCAAGTAAACCTAGGTTAATAGTGTTGTAAACTATGGAGGCTTAAATGCTTAAATTGCTCACACCCCTTGTTTTTGTGTTTCTTGTGATGGGTCTTGTTAATACGCCATCGCATAATGGATCCGCCACAACCTCAAATCTTGAAATGTCTTCAGGTTCATTAATGCTTGCCGGCCATTGTAATGGCGACCATGGCAACGATGATCACGGGGATGATCACGGGGATGACCACGGGGATGATCATGGCGATGAAGGAGAGACTGAAGAAGGTGCATCCAGTAACGCCGGAACCACTTACACATCATAAAACCTAACAATGACCCATATTACTTTAATTCCCCGCCATTATGCGGGGCTTTTTTTATGTTTATCCGTCAAAAAAGGTCGTGGGTGTTTTGAATATGTTCACAATAATCACGCCGAGAACAATGAGGCTCAATCCGAAAATAACCTGCCAGTTAAGGCTTTGCTTATAAAAAAAATAGCTGAGGACGGTCACCGAAAAAACACCCAGCCCGGCCCAGGATGCATAGACAATTGATAGGGGTAATTTCTGAGAGAGATAAGCAAGCAGATAAAATGAGATTGCATATGAAACGAGCGTGATGGAGCTGGGCATAAGCTTAGTAAAGTTTTGTGTGGCGGGGAGCAGCATCGTGCCCAATACTTCAAAACTGATGGCAATAAATAGCAGAAGATATAAATTCATATAATCAGTCTACACGATAGTGCTTGGCCATTACCAAGCATAATTATGGGTGATTTTGAGAGCGATATTTGTATTTTTCGATGAAAAATTTAATTATCAAAATCTATATTTTCTGTAGCAATTTTGTTCTGCTCCTGTTAGCAATATCTTGACGGGTAATTTAAGGCATGTTTTAGCCCGCTCCCAACTCTTGTTGTTCAAGTTTTTGGTAAACACACAAATTTTGCCTAACTTGGATTTAAGATGACTACAGGAACTTGTAAGTGGTTCAACGCCACAAAAGGATACGGATTTATTGCTGTTGAAGGTGAAAATGACGTATTCGTGCATATCTCAGAAGTACAAAAATGCGGAATTACCCTTGATGAGGGAACCGTTGTTACTTTCGAGAAGCAGGTTGGGAATAACGGCAAGCAATCTGCTTGCAATCTGGCGCTTGCTGAATAGCTAACCTTTATCAGGCTTTTTAAAAATACCCTCCGTTAATGCTTTTGTCGATTAACGGAATAAGGGTATTTTTGTCTGATTTTGTGTTTTCAAATAATTAAAACACGCCCCATTACCGGGCGTGTTTTTTTGTTTAGTCCAAATTTTGAAGAGCGGCAGGGCCTCTAGTTGCGAATGGTAATGCTTATCAGTTGCAAG
>CALKOC010000046.1 GCA_938091085.1 uncultured Alphaproteobacteria bacterium | reverse complement strand
AAGCCGCATTTAGTTAGGCGCATCCAATATTTACCTAGGTCGCTTAAATAAAAAGACCAATTAATTTCTAGAAAAAAATCTGCGTGGGAGAAATTGCTTAACAAGCCTGCGGAAAATAAGAACCCCGATTAGCAAGACAATATAGCGTGAAAGTAGCTCACCGAGAGAGACGGAAAGCAAATAAGACAGCATATCAAGTGTTTGAAGGTCTCCATCAGGTCTCAGATTAGATAAGACTGATTTAGCAATCAATGTGAAGGAAACTGCCAGCAGGGCGGCTAGTAAAGGGTTATTTGGTCTTCTAAAAAGCCCCATAAGCAAAACCGCCAGAATAAGAAGCAAAACCTCTTTCTGGGTAACGGGAAGTGCAAGTATAGGGTACCAATAATCAACCATAATTATTCCCATAACCCGAACAATGGGGAAATACAAGTCAAGCACCTTAAATTAGGCAACCCATCCCGCGAGTTCGGCGTGTGCCAATTGAGCTAAAAGCTTGATGCTTTCAGGTGAACTATTGAGACATGGAACGGTTGTAAAGTTCTCACCACCTGCATCAATAAAGGTTTCCCGTGCCTCTATAGCAATTTCTTCAAGTGTTTCAACACAGTCAGAAATAAAGCCGGGCGTAATAACGGCAATATTTTTATGTCCTGCTTCGCCAAGTTCGCGCAAAGTTGCTTCTGTGTATGGTTCGAGCCATTTAGTAGGGCCAAATCGAGACTGAAATGTCAGTTTGAAATTATTATCTTTCATGCCGAGTTTTTCCTTCAGAAGACGGGCTGTCTTGGCACAATGGCAATGATAGGGGTCACCCTTCTCAAAATAGGCTACAGGGAGGCCGTGAAAGGAAGCGATAAGGTAATCCGGTTTCCAGCCTAGCTTTGAAATATGCTTCTTAACCGATTTTGCTAAAGCATCAATATAAGACGGGTGGTCATGCCATGGGCCAGCAGTTCGTAAAGCGGGTTGCCATCGCATCTTCAGCAGACAACGGAAAACCTCGTCATTTACGCTGGCAGTAGTGCTGGCGCTATATTGCGGATAAAGAGATATTACCGAAATTTGAGTGCATCCGGCGGCGCGAAGACTTTCAAGCCCTTCGGCAATGGATGGATTTCCATAGCGCATTGCCCAGGCTACCAGCACATCAGTTTTTTCTTTTTTAAATAGCTTGGTAAGGCCTTCCGCCTGTTCGCGTGTATATCGCCGTAGAGGGCTTTCGTGGGTTTCGGTATCCCATATTTTTGCGTATGCGCGGGCCGATTTACGTGGGCGCGTGTTTAAAATTATACCCCGTAAAATTGGCTGCCAAATGAAAGCAGGCGCTTCAATAACCCGCTTATCACTAAGAAACTGTTTGAGATAAGGACGAAGACCCTTGGCATCAGGGCTATCTGGTGTACCGAGATTGACCAGCAATAGCCCGGTTTTTCCATATGCGACATCAGGATGCGTGTCGGGTAACATAAACTTAAATAGCTTCTGCTAAACGTCCCTTAGTCAAAGACGCAATATCCAATGCTTCCCAGACCTCGGTTACGGCATCAACCAACTCGTCAATCATAATATCATCATGTAGGGGTGACGGAGTAATTCTAAGGCGTTCTGTTCCCCTTGTAACAGTTGGGTAATTAATTGGCTGAATGTAAATACCATGCTTTTCCATCAGGCGGTCAGACGCGGCTTTACACAAAACAGGGTCACAAACCATAAGCGGCACGATATGAGTTTCCGTCGGCAAAATTGGTAAATTCGCTTCAGTGAGCTTAGTTTTAAGCTTTGCGACTTGTTCCTGATGCTTTTCTCTTAAATCATTAGCTGTTTTGAGGTGACGAATACTCGCAGTTGCTCCAGCAGCGATTGCTGGTGGCAATGAGGTGGTAAAGATAAAGCCGGGCGCATAGGAACGTATTGTGTCAATGATAGTTGAACTCGCGGTAACATATCCGCCCATAATACCAAAAGCTTTAGCAAGCGTACCCTCGATAATGTCAACCCGCTCCATGAGTTCCAATTGATCGGCAATCCCACCGCCTCTTTTGCCATACATGCCAACAGCATGCACTTCATCGAGATACGTGAGGGCGTTATAACGCTTTGCAAGGTCGCAGATTTCCTCGATTGGGGCTATGTCGCCATCCATGGAATAAACGCTTTCAAAGGCAATCAGCTTAGGACGTAATTCGCCAGCCTCTTGGAGTAATTGCTCAAGATGTTCCAAATCATTATGGCGCCAGATACGCTTTGTGGCGCCTGAGTTTTTTACACCGGCAATCATGGAGGCGTGATTTAACTCGTCTGAAAGAATCAGGCAATCGGGTAGAACCCGACCGAGTGTAGAGATTGTAGCTTCGTTTGAAACATAGCCGGATGTAAAAACCAGTGCGCCCTCTTTATTGTGAAGGTCGGCAAGTTCTGTCTCAAGTTCAATAATCAAATGATGAGTGCCTGAGATATTGCGTGTACCGCCGGCGCCGGCGCCAAGGGTTTCAATTGCATGTTTCATAGCTGTCGTCACATGCTGGTTTTGCCCCATGCCTAGATAGTCGTTTGAACACCAAACAGTTATTTCACGCGGTGGGTTATGGGAATAATCCAAGGCTTTAGGAAAGCGACCAACCTGACGCGCTAGGTCTGTGAAGACGCGATAACGCCCTTCTTCGTGGAGAGCGTTTAAAGCTTTATTAAAATATCTGTCGTAGTTCATTATACCAAAACTTGTGTATTTAATTTTTTATAAACTAGACGCTGAGACATTGGCGAGCAAGTAAGATAACGATAACAGTCTAAATGCCGCAGTTTGGGTTACAGAGCCGTATTTCGGGGTTAGTCTTTATCGCGCACAAATGTGACGGCATAAAAGGGTTCGCCCTCGAAAAGATCTTGAGGTTCTTGCATGCCTTCAAGTATCTGAAAACGCCTCTGAACAATACTGCCTTCCATGCGAAAACCTTTTTCAGCCATGTGGCTTCTATGGAATTCCATGGCAGCAGGGGTGAAATCCTTGGCTAATACAGTAATGCGTTCGCGTTCTTCATTTTCATCAGACATAGATTTACCCCAGTATTTATTTCTATTTGTGCAGTATACCACTGACATCCATGGCACAAAAGGGGCAAATTGCCCTATCTGTGACGGCTATATGGATTGAGAGTTTGTTCAAACCTTGGATTTGATAGCTTTCGAGCCGATTCCCGAACCCCAATGATTAAATGTAATGTCTAGTAACCATTCAGTCTGGCATACCGCTCGCGATGGAAGCTTGGGTCACCTAGAAGCTGCAATTGAACCCGCGCTCTTTTCAAAAACAGGCCAATGTCAACATCATCCGTCATGCCAATGCCACCATGCATTTGAAGGCCTTCACTCGATACTAAGGTTGACGCTTCACCAAGACGAGCTTTCGTTAAGCTTGCAAGACGGGCAATCTGATTACTTTTTTTATCGCTCTGTGAAAGTGCGAATGTCAGAACGGCTTTGCAAATTTCAATTTCGCTGAACATAGCTGATGCGCGATGCCGCAGAGCTTGGAAAGTGCCTATCGGAACGCCAAATTGTTTGCGTTCTTTAAGATATTCAAGTGTGCGCTCAAACACTTCATTTACACCACCAAGAATTTCGGCTGATAACAGAATACGCGCATGATCCAATGCGCTTTCAAGTGGTGCGTCCCCCTCGTCAATAGTTCCAATAATCATGTCAGCAGTGACAGTTAGGTTTTCACAAGTGACTTCAGAGCTGTTTCTTGAGTCAACCATTTTGGAGCGTGACACTCTTAACCCTTCAGCGTGGGCATCGACAAGGCAAAGAGAAAGGCCATTTGTATCGCCTTTTTGACCATTGCTACGGGCCACGATAATCAATTTGTCTGCAATATGACCATCAAGAACAAAGGTTTTACGCCCGTTAAGAACAAGACTTCCGTCTTTTTTCTCAGCACTCAATGAAATAGCAGCAGGGTTATGATGGCCTGACTCCTCTAGTGCCACAGCAACAACCATTTCACCAGCGGCAATGGCAGGGAGAATAGACTGTTTCTGGTCTTCTGAGCCTGCCTCAAGCAGGATCAGTGTTGACAAAATCGAACTTGAAAAAAGTGGCGTAGCAGCGAGAGTCCGACCTGCTTCTTCCATTACCAATCCCATACCAGTGACGCCAAAATCAGTGCCGCCATAGGCTTCAGGAATAAGAATACCCGCCAAACCAAGCTCAGCGGCCTGTTTCCAGACCTCACGGTCAATGCCGTCAGCACTGTCTTCATCTCGAAGCTTGCGAAGATTAGCTACCGGTACTTGCTCTGAAAAAAACTGCTTTGCTGTGTCGCGCAGCATAGTTTGTTCCTCACTGAGGATAAAGTCTGTCTTTGGCTGTTCGTTGGTCTCGTTCGACATTAGGCTTGCCCCCCTTCAGGAAGATCAAGCACACGCTTCGCGATAATATTTAGCTGGATTTCGGTTGTACCACCTTCGATTGAGTTGGCTTTAGAACGCAACCATTGAGGAGAAATATCCATCACATCTTGATCATGTCCTTCACCTTCTGTGGTAAGGGCATTTGTGCCGAGTAGTTCAAGCAGAATTTCAAAACGACGCTTGTTCATTTCTGAGCCATAATATTTAAAGATAGAGGCTTCTGCTCCAATACCATGACCAGCTTTAGCCAACTCACCGGTACGGCGGAGTGTTAGGCCAAAAGCTTCTTCATCCATTTTATGTTTCGTGACCGTATCGCGGAGAGTCGGGTGGGCAATCATGCCATCTAACTCGCCAAACACTTCTTTTGCCAGTTCTTCCATGCCACCAAGTGAGGCCTCGCCAGCACCCATATTCATGCCTGAAATCATGGTTCTTTCGTGTTCCAGAAGACGTTTAGCGATGGTCCAACCCTTATTTAGCTCACCAACAAGGTTTTCCTTGGGCACTTTCACATCTGTTAGGAAAGTTTCGCAGAAAGGTGAACTTCCGGAGATGAGTTTGATAGGTCGCGGATCAACACCTTCCGTTTCCATATCAATAAGCAAAAATGAAATACCTTCATGTTTGACACTTGTATCCGTCCGCACGAGGCAGAAAATCCAATCGGCTTTATCGGCATAACTCGTCCAAACTTTCTGTCCGTTAACGAGATAGTGGTCGCCCATATCTTCAGCTTTTGTTTGCAGACCTGCAAGGTCTGAACCCGAACCCGGCTCGGAATACCCCTGACACCAACGAATTTCACCGCGAACGATAGGCGGTAGATATTTTTGTTTCTGTTCTTCCGTTGCAAATTCAAGCAAGGCAGGGCCAAGCATCCAGATGCCGAAACTATTCAAACACGGTCGGGCATTGATGCGCTTAAGTTCTTGCTGAAGGATTTTGTTTTCCTCTGGGGTAAGGCCACCGCCGCCATATTCAGTTGGCCATGCAGGAGCTGTCCATCCACGAGCGGCCATTCTTTCCATCCAAACCTTTGTGTCTGGATTGGGGTAAGATGGGTTTCTACCGCCCCAAGGTTGCTCCTCATCAGGCATAGGTGTGCGCATGGAGGCAGGACAATTTTCCTCCAGCCAAGCTCTTGTTTCTTCTCTGAATGTTTCAAGGTTGCTCATAAATTCAACTCCTAGACTTTGCCTTACACGTCTAAGCCTTATACGTCTTAGCCTTAAACGTCTTTAAATAATGACCAAAATAATGGCAGACATTGCACTTAAATAACAAGCATAAAGCCTATCATTAAAAATGATAAAAAACCTGCGTCAAAAAGGTCCGTTAGGTATCGGCCTTATTCGGCAGCGGTTTGCCCAAAGTTAAAGACGGGTCCGTCATCTCCATTAATCGCCATGAGATATTTGATGCCTTCTTCGGCAATCTCATCACCGACCATATGGGTGCCTTCTGCTTCCAGTTCTGAGAAATCGACAAATGGCGCATATTTAGAAGCTGTCCGGTCTGTAATGATGCCAGCATTAAAAAGGGTTTTCACAAGCACACGGAAAATATTGTCATTATCTTCAAGACGCCGTCTGATTTCGTCATTTGTTAGTGCATCAATAAATCTTTCCTGAACCATTTTCCAGTCGAGGCCTAAAGATTCATATATGGGCTTTTTTTGCTCTGGGCTGGAAAGATTATAGAGAAGGACATGGAAAACCTCCCATGACCAATCCTCTATTTTATCTCTTTCTTCATCTGCAATATTAGGGATGGTTCTATCAGCCCAAATTTTGCCGAATTTATGGTGGAATGCCTCATCCGTCATGACCAATTGCATGAGCTTTGTTAAAAGCGGGTCATTACCCTGACGATAGAAAGTTGCAAAAGCGCCCATAGCTAGGCCTTCAACAAGCATTTGCATGCCAACGAGTTTTTTCCAGACAATTTTTGAATTCACCAATTCATTCAATAGGTTGCCAAGGGCAGGGCCGACAACCATTGGCTTCCCCCAGCGTGCATGGATATATCTTGAGAAACCGGCGACATGTCTCGCTTCTTCTCGTGTTTGATTCGCAGCATACTCCTGCGCACCAGGGTCTTTCAGGATATGGCACAGGCTAGAGGAAAGGTTCAATGCACCCTGTTCGCCGTGAAGAATAGAAGAAAGCGCCCAGTGAACGTTCATATTCACCAGTCTAATTTTATCTTTTTCATTGAGTAAGTCACCAATGACCCGGAGATCAACATCCTGATCGGGATTCATCATATATGTGTTTTCAACATCAAAAGGGATCGAAAAATCGATATATTTGGTGTCCATAGGATCCCAAAAATGATTATGCGTAGCTGAAATAATTTTGTCGAAAGCTGTGGTTCGGTCATTATACCGATCAACTTCTATCATCGCGTTAAAGTCTGACGGGTCTACGGATTGATAGGCAGGATCTGCCGTGATTTCTTTATCTTCGAGATTATGATTTTCCATATCATGCTCCTTTATTTTTTTGAAGATAACGCCATATATTTGGCAAGCGCAAGTCAAAAGTGACGCCTGCGTCATTTTTTACTATTTCGTGTTAGCATTCAATTGTGATTGGTCTTTAAAAAGATAGCATGTAGGGTGCAAACTCGTTAGACAGGTGATTTTAAAGGCAGGCGCGGTCAGCAATGTTTGAAGCGATATTATTGGTGCTTGGTGGATTTATTCTTCTCGGCGGCGGCGGAGAGGGGCTTGTTTCCGGTGCAGTATCGCTGGCAAACAGGCTCAAGGTTCCCCCACTCATTATAGGTTTAACTATCATTGCTTTTGGTACGTCTGCGCCTGAATTAATGGTTTCAATTCAAGCAGCGGTTCAAGGTCAGCCGGATATTGCCATAGGTAATATAATTGGCAGTAATATTTCTAATATGTTGCTGGTTCTTGGTGTTTCGGCGCTGATTCAACCGATTATTGTGCAGGGTAAAGAATTGCACCGCGATGGTGTCTTTATGTTACTCGTAACATTGGGCTTTTGTTTTGTTGCTTTCTACGGCGATATAACCCGGCCTATTGCAGTGGGCATGGTCGGGGTGATTGTGCTTTACACAATTTATCTTTACCAACTGGGCGGCGATGAGGAGATCACCCAAGAGGTTAGTGAAAACCCACTTGCAGGGGCGAGCATTCCGGTCTCACTTATTATTCTTGTTCTGGGGACCATTGCGGTTGTCTGGGGAGCTGATTTGCTTGTAAAAGGGGCCGTTATTCTTGCTATGGAGTTCGGGGTATCCGAAGCGGTTATTGGCTTAACGGTCGTTGCAATCGGAACATCATTACCTGAACTTGCTATTTCTGTTCTTGCCGCCTTGCGAGGTCATGCAGCGCTGGCGGTGGGGAATGTTGTGGGCAGCAATATTTATAATATTCTTTTGATTTTAGGGGTTACCGGTTTGGTGCATCCGATAGCTATTGCACCTGATTTTCTGAAAATGGATATCTGGGTACTCCTCGGGGTTTCCGGTGTGACAGTTTTCCTTCTCAGCTATCAGCAGAGTATATCTAGAGTTTTTGGGGGATTATTCCTCGCCGGTTATATAATCTATATTAGTCTTCTGTTTGGGGCTTAAGGTGCGTTCATGGCTTTTGAAATTAAACAAACTCCATCTGAATTGGAAAAAGATAAATTATCCCTAGCATCCAGAATTTTAGGGCCGGGTCGACTGGTGCGCATGGCTGAAAGATTGCGTGAAAACAATCAGCAAATCCCCGAATTAAATTTCTGTGCGGTTTCGGATGAAGGCATGATTGGCGGGATTGCCTTTTGGCCAATTCAAATCGGTTCAACACCAGCACTCCTTCTTGGACCGCTGATTGTAGATCCTGAGTGGCAGGGTAAGGGTGTCGGACGTGGCTTAATGGCCACCTCACTTGCCGCAGCCGAAAAGCTTGGCCATGAGTTGGTTTTGCTGGTTGGAGATTTATCTTATTATAGTCAGTCCGGTTTTATAAACGCCCCACCAGGTTTGAAATGCCCTGGTCCCGTGGATGAAAGCCGTTTACTGATATATGAAATAAAACCTGGAATTGGGGCGCAACTATCCGGCAAGGTTGCAGCCGCCCGTTAGGTGCCTCAGCGTCCAAAGGCTTAGCGCTAACAAGTTTTCAAATTGCTGATATAATGGTTCCTATGACCGAAAATAGTCTTCAAAATGTGATTAAAAGCGCTGAAAAGGCGGGCGCTGATGCCGGAAGAGCCAGTTTGCCACCAGTCGAGGACTGGGACCCGCCCTATTGCGGGGATATTGGCATGCGTATCGCAAGCGATGGGACTTGGTTTTATGACGACTCACCGATTGGGCGTGAAAAACTTGTTAGATTATTCTCAACTATTTTAAGACGCGATGACGATGAAAACTACTATCTCGTCACACCCATTGAAAAAATTCTAGTTACTGTTGAAGATGCGCCATTCATTGCGACGCAAATGGATGTGACAGGTGAAGGAGAAAAGCAAAAAATAACTTTCACCACCAATGTCGGGGATGTTTGCCTTGCCGGTTCAAATTTGCCGATTTACTTTGAATTTAAAGCAGATGAACCCAGTCCATATGTTCATGTGCGCGGAAAATTACGCGCTAAAATTGCCCGTCCAGTCTTCTATCGTCTTGTTGATCTTGCCGTGACGAACCAAGTGAATGGTGAAGATTATTTTGGCGTCTGGAGCGAGGGTGTATTTTTTAGTATGTCACGGGTTGATAAATTAGGACCTGACTATGGTTGAGTTTGAGTACAGGCAGAAAATAGCCAAAGCTGTTTCGCCTGAGTTACCTCCAGAGCAAGTATTGTATAGCGCGCGCGGTCAAGGCGGAGATTTTCAATTAAATCCGGTTTTACTGGAGCTTCACAAAAACCGCAATTTGCCTTTGGCGACGGTATTAATTGGTGTGGTTGAATATGAAGAAGCCCCTCGCGTAATTTTAACAAGACGTTCAGAAAATCTGAAAAAACATTCCGGGCAAGTCGCATTTCCTGGGGGAAAGGTTGATGACACTGACCCATCGCCGCTTGATGCTGTGTTGCGCGAAACGGAAGAGGAGATTGGACTTACATCAGGATATATTGATATTGCAGGTTATCTCCAGACATTTGAAACTGGCTCAGGATTTTTGGTACTTCCTGTGGTAGGTTATGTTCGTCCCGGCTTTGAATTAAAAATAAATACAGAAGAAGTCGCCGATGTTTTTGAGGTACCCTTGAATTTTTTGATGAACCGGGAGAACCATAATATCAAACAGGATGTTTGGAATGGTCAGCTTCGGTCTTATTATTCTATGTCTCACGAGCAACATCATATTTGGGGCGTTACGGCGGGTATTCTGAGAAATTTAAGCGAAAGAGCTTTCGATGATTAGAGTTATATTATTCAACCTGTTACTATTTAGCCTTCCTTTTATTATGCTTTCATTATGGTTGTGGTGGTTTCGGCGTACCCGGCCTGACCAAGCTGAAATGAAGATCTGGGCTTATGCATCAGTTGCAGGTTTCGCCTTTATGCTTTCGGGACTGTTATTTTTCAGGACTGTTTCTGATGCGCCAACGGGGAGCGTTTATGTCCCGCCAAATGTTGAAAATGGCCAACTCGTGCCAGGACATTTCGAGGCTCTCGACACATCAAATGAGCAGCCGCCAGAAACATCAGAGGTCGCACCTTAATTATGACACCCCCCGTCACAGAATTTTCCAAAAGCCTGTCTGATGACCTTTCAGGTGCTTCGTGGTTGCAAGCGCCTGATACGCAAAAAATTATGCAAACGCTCGGACATGACAAGGTTAGGGTGGTGGGTGGATGTGTGCGTGATGCGTTGCGCGGCTTGCCTGTCACAGATATTGATATGGCAACCAGCCATCTCCCTGACGCGGTTCGAGATAATTTGACGTCTGCCGGCTTTAAGGTAATCCCGACAGGCATTGAACACGGAACGGTGACGGTCGTTGCCGCCGAACGCAACTTTGAAATCACGACACTGCGTGAGGACATCGAAACTGACGGACGGCATGCGAAAGTCCGCTTTGGCCAAGATTGGCAGGCCGATGCGACGCGACGGGATTTTACCGTTAATGCTCTTTATGCCGATAGTGACGGTGTGGTTTATGATCCGTTGGAAGCAATCGGAACAAGTGGCCTTGTTGACCTCGAAGCGGGGATTGTCAGATTTATAGGCGACCCAGATGCACGCATTGCTGAGGATTATTTGCGCGTTTTACGCTTTTTCCGATTTTCAGCTCAACTCCAGCCTGAATCACCTGATGGTGAGTCCTTGGCGGCATGTGCCCGCGCTGCAAGTCAGAGAGAAGGGTTGTCTGCGCTTTCAGGAGAACGACTTGCGCAGGAACTTTTCAAACTTCTTGCTCAAACTACCGCGCCAAAGGCTCTTGATTTGATGCAACAGGCGGGGCTGTTGCCTTTTATTTTTCCGTTCACGCCTGCCGTAGATATTCAGAATTCGCGTCTTGCCAATCTGATTGATATTCAAGAAACGCAGTTTTTTGAAGTAGATCATTCACTACGGCTGGCGGCCTTATGTCCTGATAGTATAGCCGTGATTGACCCGCTCTCGGAAAAATTACGGTTTTCAAAAAAACAGACGAAACGTCTTAAAGCTGCGCTCGACACATCCTGCCAGCCGGTATGTTATATGTCTGCGCGTGAGATGCGGCGTGCGCTTTATGTTGCGGGCCGAGAGGCTTTTATTGATAGGTGTTTTCTGATCTGGGCGATGGATGAAAAAGCTAATAATGCTGTTCAGTGGCGTGCATTGATTGCTATGGCGACAAGTTGGGAAAAGCCTGACTTTCCTCTTACAGGTGACATGATGAAAACGGCAGGTGTTCCGGAGGGCCTGGAAATGGGGCGTGTTTCTGAAGAGGTCGAACGCTGGTGGATAGACAGCGATTTCACCGACGATACTTTTTCTATTATTGAACGTCTTAAGGCTGTCGTTCAGGCCACAATTTTATAAATCTACGAGGTTTTATAAATTATCGATTTTAAGGCCAGCGAACTGCCGGTGGCATGGATGACAGAATGCTGTCTACA
This sequence comes from uncultured Alphaproteobacteria bacterium, assembly GCA_938091085.1. Classification (GTDB taxonomy): domain Bacteria; phylum Pseudomonadota; class Alphaproteobacteria; order RS24; family RS24; genus Micropelagius. The sequence goes on along the minus strand of CALKOC010000046.1, from coordinate 34,267 downwards.
TTCCCGCCGGTTTTAAGCCCAAAAGTCGTGCCACGATCATAGAGTAAATTAAATTCCACATAGCGCCCACGTTGAATGAGTTGCGACTCACGTTCCGCATCGTCATAGGGGGTGTCTTTTCGGCGTGTGATAATATCAGGGTAAACATTCAAAAATGCGCGCCCGACATCTTGGGTGAAAGCAAAATCTTTATCCCAGTCTCCGGTATTTAAATGGTCGTAAAAGATGCCGCCCGTTCCTCTGGTTTCGTTGCGGTGGGGTAGGAAAAAATAAGAATCACATTTTTCCTTGAAATCCGAATAGTAAGCGGGGTCATGCGAATCGCATGCGGATTGATAGGCCTTATGAAAATCAACGGTATCAGGGTGATCGGCACGGCGTTGATCTTTAAGCATGGGAGTTAAATCTCCGCCTCCGCCAAACCAGCCTTTGGTTGTCACAACCATGCGGGTGTTCATATGGGCAGTGGGCGCATGCGGATTACGGGGATGCGCGATAACGGAAATACCGGAAGCCCAGAAACGAGGGTCATCTGAAGCACCCTCTATTTGGCTACGGAATTGTTCGGAAAATTCACCAAAAACCGTTGAAATATGTACGCCGGCCTTTTCAAATACTGTACCGTGCAACATGGACATTTCACCCCCGCCGAGGTCTTCAACTCCATCGCCGCGCTGCCAGACATCGCGCTTAAAAGTCGCCCCGTCGGGTTCGAGAGATTCCATAGAGGCGCATAATCTGTCACGCAATTCCCGAAACCACGCAGCGGCGCGTTGCTTTTGGTCAGTCCAGTCGGTTTCGGTGTTTCCGGTCATTTTTAATGTCTTCAATAATGCTTTATTCACAATAACTTAGCATTTTATTTGCGCCCAAAGACATAACGTAAATCTGCGTCATGGTGACACATTTTGTCAATCACGTGATAGGCGTAGTTTCCCATTGTGCAGGATTGGCCTGCAGAATCGTTTGGAGGCGCGCGTGTCTGATACCAATACGACCGGAAACGGTACGACTGAAACAAAAACAGCATCTCATGAAGGTGAACCAAATCGCCGTGCATTTTTGCACCTGACGACAGGTGCTTTTGCAGCGATTGGGGCAGCCAATGTTGCATGGCCGCTGATTGACCAAATGAACCCGGATGCGTCCATGCGTGCGCTGGCATCTATTGAGGTTGATTTGGATGCGGTTGAAGTCGGTCAAAGTTTAACCATTACATGGCGCGGGAAGCCTGTCTTTATCCGCCGCCGTACGCAAGACGAAATTCGCGATGCCGAGAATGTCAGTCTTGATGCTTTACCAGATCCTGAAGCTGATAAAAGTCGTGCCGAAAACCCTGAATGGCTGGTTATGGTCGGTGTTTGCACCCATTTGGGCTGTGTGCCACTTGGTCAAGCTGGTGAGTTTAATGGCTGGTTCTGCCCTTGCCACGGCTCGCATTACGATACATCAGGACGTATCCGCAAAGGCCCTGCGCCTAAAAACCTAGAAATTCCGCCTTATCAATTTGTCAGCGACAGCCGAATTAAAATCGGCTAACGCCCTAACAATCGAGGATTATTAAATGAGTGGTGAAAGCACCTATCAGCCAAATAACGGATTTACCAAATGGATGGACACGCGCCTGCCGCTTTTAAGGTTGGCGCATGACAGTTTTGTTGACTATCCAACGCCGAAAAACCTGAATTACTGGTGGACATTTGGCGGTATTCTGACGTTCTGCCTTGTGACACAAATTATCACAGGCATTATTTTGGCAATGCACTACACGCCCCATGTCGACCATGCGTTTAACTCGGTTGAGCACATCATGCGGAATGTGAACCATGGCTGGTTGATTCGATATATCCACGCCAATGGCGCATCCATGTTCTTCCTTGCGGTTTATATTCATATTTTCCGCGGCATGTATTACGGCTCTTATAAAGCCCCGCGTGAAGTCTTATGGATTCTTGGTGTTATCATTTATCTGTTGATGATGGCGGCAGCCTTTATGGGCTACGTCCTGCCTTGGGGTCAGATGAGCCTATGGGGCGCGACAGTTATTACCAATCTGTTTGGTGCGATTCCCTTGGTTGGCGACAGCATTGCAACATGGTTATGGGGCGGTTTCTCGGTTGATAATCCGACACTCAACCGCTTCTTCTCGTTGCATTACCTCATCCCATTCCTGATCTTCGGGGTTGTTATTCTTCATATTTGGGCATTGCATGTCCCCGGCAATAATAATCCCGTCGGGATTTCAGTGAAGTCAGAACAAGATACAGTTCCATTTCACCCTTATTACACAGTGAAAGATGGGTTTGCGCTGGTCATTTTCATGATTTTGTTTAGCTATTTCGTGTTTTTCGCGCCAAATGTGCTGGGTCATGCTGATAATTACATACCGGCTAACCCGTTGGTCACACCGGCGCACATTGTACCTGAGTGGTATTTATTACCATTTTATGCGATTTTGCGTGCTATTCCGGATAAACTCGGTGGCGTGATTGCGATGGTTGGTGCGATCTTTATTTTGTTCGTTTTACCATGGCTTGATACATCTAAAATCCGTTCAGCCCGTTATCGTCCGCTGTTCAAGCAATTCTTCCTGATTTTTGTTGTGAATTGCCTTGTACTCGGATATCTCGGTGCTATGCCGGCTGAAGGTGTTTACATTACGCTGGCGCGTATATGTACGATTTACTACTTCGCACATTTCCTGATTATTCTGCCGCTTCTTGGTTTGGTTGAAAAGCCTAGGGAAATTCCAGAGAGCATATCTGCCTCAATCCTGCCGGAGACGGCTGCTAGTCCGGCTGAATAACCGGCTGACTGAATAAGTGAGATGAACATGAATCGACTATCTGCCCTCGTTTTCTCAGCACTGCTAGCCGCCGGTTTATTTACAACCGGGGCTGAAGCTGCCGGAGACGCCAAACATCCCGAAGCGATTGACTGGAGCTTTAACGGCTTGTTCGGTACGTATGACAGAGACTCTCTGCGCCGTGGTTACAAGGTCTATACGGAAGTATGTGCATCCTGCCACAGCATGAACCAGTTGCGTTTTCGTAATCTTTCCCAGCCCGGTGGTCCTGAGTTTACCGCGTTGGAAGTCAAAGCCATTGCTGCGGGTTTCACTGTTGAAGACGGGCCTGACGATTATGGTGACATGTTTGACCGCCCGGGTCTTCCAAAGGATGGCTTTGTAAACCCATTCCCGAATGTTCAGGCCGCACGTGCTGCCAATGGTGGCGCTTATCCACCCGATTTGTCACTTATCACGAAGGCGCGCTCTGGCGGACCTGATTATATTTATGCCCTGCTGACGGGCTATGAAGACCCACCCGCAGGCATGAAAATGCGTGACGGTCTCTATTACAATCCGTATATGGCAGGCGGCAAGATTGCTATGGCAGCGCCTCTGCTTGAGGATTTGGTTGAATATACCGATGGATCGGCGGCTTCTGTTGAGCAAATGTCCTATGATGTTGTGACATTCCTGAACTGGGCGGCTGAACCGGAATTGGAAGAGCGCAAGCAAACTGGTTTTATGGTGTTAATATATCTGACGGTGTTTGCTGGATTGCTGTTCTTCTCAATGCGTCGCATTTGGGCTGATAAGCACTAATTCAGTTATTTCCTAATAGGTGCGAGGAAGAAAATCCCGCAGAAAGTGCGTGAAGTGCTTGCGCTGTTACACGTTAAATTTAAACAGCATCACATCGCCATCTTTGACGATGTATTCCTTGCCTTCTTGTCGAAGTTTGCCTGTTTCACGTGCGCCGCTTTCGCCCTCGCAAGCAACATAATCCTCATAGGCCGTGGTTTCAGCGCGAATAAAGCCCCGTTCGAAATCTGTATGAATAATCCCTGCGGCCTGAGGGGCGGTTGAACCGCTTCTCACTGTCCACGCACGGGTTTCCTTTGGGCCACAGGTGAAATAGGTAATAAGATCAAGCAAGCGATAACCTTGCTCAATAAGGCGGTTGAGGCCAGGCTCTTCTAGTCCGAGGCTTTGCAGATATTCAAGCCGTTCCGACTCGTCCAGTTGGGCGAGTTCTTCCTCAATACGTGCCGAAATCACAACTGTTTCCGCACCCTCTGCGGCGGCTCTTTCAGCGACTTTAGCCGACAGAGAATTACCTGTTGCCGCGCTATCTTCCTCAACATTGCAAACATATAAAACCGGCTTTGAGGTCAGAAGCTGGAGGTTTTTAAAATCTTTTTCGCGCCCTTTAGGGATATCTACCAGCCGCGCCGGACGGCCTTCACGAAGTTCCGCCAAGGCCAAATCAACAAGTTCCAGTTCTTCAATTGATTTTTTGTCTTTGGTGGTCGCTTTTTTTCTTAAATTACTTTCACGTTTTTCAAGGCTTTCCAAATCCGCCAGCATCAATTCTGTTTCAACGGTTTCAGCATCTGCCAGCGGGTCAATTTCCCCTTCAACATGGGTGATGTTCGAGTCTTCAAAGCAACGCAGAACATGAGCAATTGCGTCGACCTCGCGAATATTACCAAGGAATTGATTACCGAGGCCTTCCCCTTTGGAGGCGCCGCGCACAAGTCCGGCAATATCTACAAAGCTAAGACGGGCAGGAATAATCTCCTTGCTTGCCGCAATAGCTGCCAAGGCATCCAAACGCGTGTCAGGTACCGAGACTTCCCCCACATTGGGTTCAATGGTGCAGAATGGGAAATTAGCCGCTTGAGCCGCCGCAGTGCGGGTGAGGGCGTTAAACAGGGTTGATTTGCCAACATTTGGCAGGCCGACAATACCGCATTGAAATCCCATTACTCTGTTCCCTTTTCAGTTTTATCAGTCTGCTTATTATCTTCTGAGGCGTTCTCATCCCCGTGGAAAGTTAAATGAACACGGTTTTGATACGTCGCGTCTTCGCCTAACCCATCATTTGCTGCCAATAAAGGCGCATGTTCGGCAAGTGCATCTAGAAAGTCGGGCAACCATTCTCTATCTGCTTTTGAAAAATCTTTAAGCACATGAGAGAGAACAAGGTCTTTATGACCCGGATGTCCTATACCTAATCTGGCGCGTCGGAAATCTGCTCCAATATGTCCTTTTAGAGATCTTAGGCCGTTATGACCTGCAAGGCCACCGCCTGTTCGCATGCGCAACTTGCCCGGCACGAGATCGAGTTCGTCGTAGAACACCACTATGTTGGACAGTGGTAACTTTATCATCCTGACAGCTTCTGCCACGGATTTGCCGCTCTCATTCATATAGGTTTCAGGCTTGAGCAAAAGTGTTTTTGTCTCGCCTAGACGCCCAGCAGATAGCTGTCCTTGGAATTTGCTGCGAAAAGGAGAAAAGTTGTGAGTCTCGGCAATCCGGTCAATAGCCATAAAACCGATATTATGTCGGTTTCCTGAATATTTTGAACCCGGATTACCAAGGCCAACGAGCAAAAGCATTTGCGCTTAAAGCAAAGAGATTACTCTTCGCCTTCCTCGCTGCTATCACCTTCATCACCTTCTTCGCCCTCAACACCTTCGACTGCATCATCATCGGTATCATCCAGTTCGGCAGGGGCAGCGATTGTCGCAATGGTAAAGTCACGGTCGGAAATGGTTGGCACCACACCATCGGGAAGTTTCACATCAGAAATGTGAAGCGAGTCACCAATATTGGCTTCCGCAAGGTCTAGCTCGATAAATTCCGGTATTTCAGAAGCTGGGCAGTTCAGTTCAACCTGATAACGCACAACATTCAAAACACCACCTTGTTTTAAGCCCGGGCAGGTTTCCTCATTGAGGAAGTTAACAGAAATCTCAACCGCAATTTTTGCACCTTTACCAAGCCGTAAAAAGTCGGCATGGAGGATAAAGTCTTTAACCGGATGCAACTGAACGTCACGGGCAATCGCACGTGTCTTTTCACCGTCTACATCAATCTGGATCAATGTGGACATGAGGCGACCAGAACTGTACAGCTTCGTGATGTCGCGTTGCTCAACGGTTATGCTTTGAGGGTCTTTTTTATCGCCATAAATGACGGCGGGAATTTTCCCGATATTACGCAATGCACGTGCGGGCCCCTTGCCGTCACGTTCGCGCTTTTCAGCGTTAATTTCAAATACTTCAGCCATTTTTAACTCCTTTAAATACAGGGCTGGATGCCCTGTCCCGGGGTCCCTCCAGGGGTGCGAACCACAAACCTCACCAAGCGAGATCGTTTTTACGGGGTGTGCCGGACTTATAGACAAACCGGCGGGGCGGGGCAAGAAAAAAGGCACCGAAGTGCCTTTTGAAATCAATCAATCTACGAGGAAAATCAGACGTTAATCATGTCTATGCCGTTTTCTTTGAAAAATTCGCGTAACTCGTCTTCTTCAAACATTTCACGGATGATATCACACCCCCCCAGAAACTCGCCTTTTACATAAAGTTGAGGAATTGTCGGCCAGTTCGAGAAGGCTTTGATACCTTCACGCAATTCATCATTATCCAACACATTCACGCCTTTAAAAGAAACACCGAGATAAGATAAAATCTGTACAACTTGACTGGAAAACCCGCATTGTGGAAACACAGGTGTCCCCTTCATAAACAGGACAACCTCGTTATCTGTTATTTCTGAAGTAATGATACCATTAATATCTGACATGAGTGTCTCGTCTTCCTGAGTTAAGAATTATCATCTGATGGCGCAGGGGGTAAAGCCGTCTGAAGCGCCAATGCGTGTAGGCCGCTCCCCATATCACCTTGAAAGGCATCATAAACCATGCGGTGTTGTTGAACGCGGGTTTTACCTTTGAAGCTTTGAGATGTCACAATTGCAGAATAATGATCACCATCGCCGCGCAAATCAGTGATTTCCACCTGCGCATCGGGAATAGCTATCTTAATCATGTCTACAATGTCAGAGGCCGTCATCGGCATCATCATCTCCTGCACGTTTATAACTTTATAGTCTCAGAACTACACAGTTTTCATATAGTCTGGCAACCAGTTTTCATGGATGGCGTGTAGCTCTTCAACAGATATGTGTACGCGCTCTGCGATTGTCAATTCCGTACCGCCAGTTTTTCCAAGATAGCTAAGCGTGAGACCTCTTGCATTTGCTTGTGCGAGTATCTTATCCGCATCATCGCCAACCATCACATAGCGACCTTGGTCTTCGCCAAACCAGAATTTCGCTGTGTTGTCATCCTCAATGTGGCACCCCATCTTATGCGGCAGGCACATCTCCGCCACCGCAACCAGAAGGCCGCCATCTGATATATCGTGAACTGCATTAACAATACCGGCATCAATTAAATCGCGGACAAATTCACCGTGTTTGCGCTCCAGCTCAAGGTCAACTGAGGGAGGGGCATAGATGGCATCATCTTGTAGAATAAAACGCTGATAAAGCGAACTTCCGAGGTGACCTTCTGTTTTACCGAGGACAAAAATATACTGATTAGGTTGTGTGAAGGCATTACCGACAGCTTTTTCGAAATCTTCAATTAAACCCACGCCGCCAATCGCGGGAGTAGGGTTAATGCCCTGACCATTGGTTTCGTTATAAAGTGACACATTGCCGGAAACGACAGGGAAATCCAGCGCTTCACAAGCCGCGCCCATACCTTCAAGACATTCTACAAATTGACCCATTATTTCAGGGCGTTCCGGATTGCCAAAATTCAAGCAGTTGGTAATTGCTAGAGGAGTTGCGCCAGTCGCGCTAATATTTCGATAGGCTTCGGCAACTGCCTGTTTGCCACCCTCAACAGGCTGGGCCAGACAGTAGCGCGGTGTCACATCGGTGGAGATAGCCAAGGCTTTTTTAGTTCCATGCACCCGCACCAGCGCGGCATCGCCGCCCGGTCCTGCAAGTGTGTCGCCCATAACCATGCTGTCATATTGCTCATAAATCCAGCGACGGGAAGCGATTTCACTGCATCCCATCAAGGTTTTCAACGCCTCAGTAATATTTGTTTCATCCACTTGCGATGGGTCTATATACGGCGCGAGAGGCGTCGGAGTATAGGGGCGATCATATTCGGGCGCACCATCTGCGAGGGGTTCAAGCGGCATATCCGCAATCATGCGGCCTTCATGATGAACCACCATGCGTCCGGTATCTGTGAGTGAACCAACCACGGCAAAATCTAGCCCCCAACGCAAGAAGATAGCCTCAGCCTCAGCTTCTCTACCTGGCTTAAGCACCATAAGCATGCGTTCCTGACTTTCAGACAAAAGCATTTCATAGCCCGTCATATGAGTCTCACGGCACGGGACTTTATCCAAGTCGAGAACGATGCCGACACCGCCTTTATCAGCCATTTCAACAGAGGACGAGGTCAGCCCCGCCGCGCCCATATCCTGAATGGCGATAATCGCGTCAGATGCCATAAGCTCCTGACAGGCTTCCAGCAATAATTTTTCAGTAAACGGATCTCCGACCTGAACTGTTGGGCGTTTTTCTTCCGAGGCATCATCAAATTCTGCAGAAGCCATAGTCGCGCCATGAATACCATCACGCCCGGTTTTAGAGCCAACATAAACTACTGGCGCACCAATACCTGTCGCGGCGGCATAGAAAATCTTGTCTGTACGTGCGAGACCAACACACATAGCATTGACGAGAATATTGCCATTATAACAGCTATCAAAATTGACCTCGCCGCCTACAGTCGGGACGCCGATACAGTTGCCATAACCGCCAATACCGTGAACAACGCCAGCAACCAAATGTCGGGTCTTTGGGTGGTTTGGGTCACCAAAGCGGAGGGCATTCATATTAGCTACCGGACGCGCACCCATCGTGAAAACATCGCGCATAATCCCACCAACACCCGTCGTCGCACCCTGATAAGGTTCGATAAAAGAAGGGTGGTTGTGACTTTCCATTTTAAAGACTGCCGCATCACCGTCGCCAATATCAATCACGCCGGCATTTTCACCGGGTCCTTGAATAACTTGAGGCCCAGAGACGGGAAGCTTTTTAAGCCATTTACGCGAGGATTTATAAGAACAATGCTCCGACCACATCACCGAGAAAACACCCAGTTCTGTCATATTGGGCGTGCGCCCCATATGCGCGACAACTTTTTCATATTCATCGGGCTTTAGCCCATGCTCCGCAACAATCTCAGGGGTGATTTCCGTGTCATTAATATGAGCGGTTTCAGGTGGGGTCGTATCTTTTGTCATGAAAGCGCCTCCACCAGACCTGTAAACATTCGCTTGCCGTCTTCACCGCCCAGTGCTGTTTCGGCACGGCGTTCGGGGTGAGGCATCATGCCCAAAACACGGCCTGAAGCATCGCATATGCCAGCAATGTTTTTGCATGCACCATTTGGGTTATCCTCTGGAACATATGAGAGAACAATCCGCCCTTCACCAGACAGTTCGTCCAGTGTTTCATCATCAGCAAAATAATTGCCTTCATTATGCGCGACAGGAATGACAACCTCTTCACCTTGCTGATAAAGCCCTGTGAAAGGCGTTGTGTTGTTATCGACGATTAAACGTGTGTTGCGGCATACAAAATTCAAGGCAGCATTTTGCATTAAAACCCCAGGCAACAAGCCACATTCGGTTAACACCTGAAACCCGTTACAAATACCCAGCACTGCGGTGCCTTTTTGAGCTTTTAAAACGACTTCTTTCATAATCGGGCTGTTTGCTGCCATTGAGCCGCATCTCAGATAATCACCATAAGAAAATCCACCCGGGAGAACGATTACATCGCTGTCAGGCAAATCGCTGTTGCCGTGCCAGACCATGTTCGGTTTTTTGCCAGTTGCCGCTTCAAGACAAACGGCAACATCGCGGTCGCAGTTTGAGCCGGGAAATACTATGACTGACGCTTGCATAACTATTCCGCCAGATTTAACTGAATGTCGTAATTTTCAATGACCGTATTAGCGAGGAGTTTCTCGCACATTTCGGTGATTTGTTTTTCGGCTGCTTCAGGCGTATCAGCGTCTATATCCAGTTCGATGAGCTTGCCTTGTCTAACTTCGTTAACACCGGAGAACCCAAGTTGTCCCAGAGATTTTTCTATGGCCTTGCCTTGGGGGTCCAATACGCCATATTTCAGAGTTATTTTAACTGTCGCCTTCATGATGAACTTTCAAAATTAATTTTTTATAAGCACAGGCCCAGAAGTACCACCCTGGCTTTCACGAGTGATTAAACCAAGACGCGCTGCTACTTCTTGATAGGCATTTAGCAGACCACCCAGATCCTGACGGAAACGGTCCTTATCAAGCTTATCGCCTGTTTTGGTATCCCAGAGGCGGCAATTATCCGGGCTGATTTCGTCTGCCAATACGATACGCATAGCTTCTTCTTCCCATACCCGCCCGAATTCAAGTTTGAAATCGACCAGCCGTATACCGACAGCGCTGAACATCCCGCACATAAAATCATTAATGCGAAGGGCAAGACCTGAAACTTCTTCAATTTCCTGTGGGGTTGCCCAGCCAAAGGTTGTGATATGATCCTCAGAAATCATGGGGTCACCAAGTTCGTCATCTTTGTAATAATATTCCACCAATGTACGGGGGAGATGTGTACCTTCTTCAAGGCCAAGACGCTTGACCAGAGAACCCGCAGCAAAGTTTCGCACCACAACCTCAATCGGAATGACATCGACCTCTTGAACCAATTGTTCGCGCATATTTAAGGCTTTGATAAAGTGGGTTGGAATACCCAGATTATCGAGTTGGATGAAAATATGTTCTGAAATACGATTATTTAGAACGCCTTTACCTTCAATCACTTCATGTTTTTGAGCATTAAAAGCGGTGGCATCATCTTTGAAGTGCTGGATAATCGTTCCCGGCTCAGGGCCTTGATAGAGTATCTTGGCCTTGCCTTCATAAAGTTTTTTTCTTTGGGACATCAAATTTCCAGTTCAGCGCCAATTCATTACCTACTCAACATATGACAAAAAATAAACCCGCTAAGTGATTCTAACAATCCAAACAGCCTTCTTCGGGTGCTGAATTAGTCAAAAACCCGTGCAAAAATATCGTCTACATGCTTGAAGTGATAATCGAGATTAAAAAGAGCTTCCAATTCTTCATCACTCAGCGTGACCTCTTTATCTGCCTTTAACAAGTCTAAAAATTGACCTTCGCCACGCCAAACCGGCATAGCGTTTTGCTGGACAATTCGATAGGCATCTTCCCGGCTCGTACCGGCTTGGGTCAGCGCTAGTAAAACTCGCTGGGAATGCACGAGACCGCCCAACAAATCGAGGTTTTTCTGCATACGTTCGGGGTAGATAACAAGCTTCTCAACCACATTAGTTAGCCTTGCTAAGGCAAAATCCAAGGTAATGGTTGCATCTGGTCCAATCATGCGTTCCACGGAAGAATGCGAAATATCACGCTCGTGCCATAGAGCAACATTTTCCATTGCAGGCACAACCATGCCACGCACCAGACGGGCAAGGCCTGTCAGATTTTCGGTTAGCACAGGGTTACGCTTATGCGGCATAGCAGAAGACCCTTTTTGACCGGGAGAAAAATATTCCTCAGCCTCAAGCACTTCAGTTCTTTGGAGATGGCGAATTTCAACGGCTAGGCGTTCCATAGTCGAGGCAATAACACCGAGTGTGGCGAAAAACATGGCATGTCTGTCGCGCGGAATGACCTGCGTGGAAATCGGTTCAATCGATAGTCCCATTGCTTTGGCAACATGGGCTTCGACTGCCGGGTCAATATTGGCGAAAGTCCCAACCGCTCCAGAAATCGCACAAACTGCGATTTCTTCACGAGCAGCGAGGAGGCGTGTTTTGCATCTTTTAAATTCGGCATAAGCTTGTGCCAATTTGAGACCAAAAGTTGTTGGTTCGGCATGAATAGCATGACTACGCCCAATACAAGGCGTCATTTTGTATTCCATCGCTCTGGTTTTTAACGCTGCGAGCAAAGCATCTAGATCAGCTAATAGAATATCTGAAGCGCGGGTCAGTTGAACATTAAAGCATGTATCCAGCACATCTGAAGACGTCATACCTTGATGCACAAAGCGCGCCTCTTCTCCTACATGTTCTGCAAGGCTGGTAAGAAAAGCGATAACGTCGTGTTTAACTTCTCGTTCAATCTCGTCAATGCGATCAACGTCAAACGCGCCTTTTTCCCTGACAGCCTTAGCCGCCTCGGCTGGGACAATGCCCAAATCTGCCATAGCATCCATGGCATGTGTTTCGATGTCTAACCAGATTGAAAAGCGGGTTTCTGGCTCCCAAAGACTGACCATTTCCGGTCGGGCATAACGTGGAATCATAATTTCATCTCCAGACCAGCGATTTACCAGATTGCCGGAGGATTCTCCAGCCTAAACGGAAACTTATCTACAGAAGTCCCTCAGATTTAAAACTGTACTCACTGCCACGGGCAATAATCAAATGGTCATGAAGAACTATCCCGAGACTTTTACTGATTTCATCAAGCTGTTTTGTCATTTGGATATCTGCTTTAGACGGGGTCGAGTCGCCGCTTGGATGATTATGCACAATAATCATTGCCGAAGCTGATAGAGCTAAAGCCCTTTTCATAACCTCACGGGGATAAACAGGCGTATAATCAACCGTACCAGTACTTAAAACTTCATCGGCGATTAGCTGGTTTTGGCGGTCTAGAAACAAAGCACGGAATTCTTCAATTTGTTTTTCAGCCATCACTGTTCGGCAATAAGTGACAAGATCATCCCAAGATTTAAGGGCTTGCCGCCTGATAATTCGGCTTTGCCCAATCTTCTTGGCAGCGCTCTCAACTATTTTCAATTCTGTAATAGCATTTTCGGAGATGCCTTTGACCTCCAGCAATAAGTCTCTATCAGCGGATAAAACACCTGAAAGGTCGCCAAATTTTTTAATAAGATCTTTAGCCATAGGTTTTATGTCGCGCCTTGGTATTGCACGAAACATAATCAGTTCCAGCATCTCATAATCTTGCAAAGCCTCAGCACCGCCATTTATAAATCTCTGGCGAAGTCTGTCTCTGTGTCCTTTGTAGTGTTGGTCGGCTATTTCTTGTTGTTTTTCTTTTGCCAAAATAAACCTTATTGTGATGGTGTTTTATGGGGTTGATGAAGTCCTTTGGGTGATTCAGTGAATATTTCACACCCATCCTGCGTGACGCCTACTGAATGTTCATATTGCGCCGAAAGTGATCGGTCGCGGGTTACCGCTGTCCATCCATCGGACAGTATTTTAACGCCAGGCTTGCCGAGATTAAGCATCGGCTCAACAGTGAAAATCATACCTGGTCTGAGTTCCATTCCCTCTCCGGTCATGCCGTAATGAAGAATATTGGGCGCGTCATGGAAAACTTGCCCTAAACCGTGACCACAAAAGTCCCTGACGATTGCCATGCGTTGACCCTCGGCGTGAGATTGTATTGCTGCTCCTACATCACCAAGCGTTGCACCGGGGCGTATAGCTTCCAACCCTGCCATCATCGACTCATAGGTTGCATCCATCAATTTTTTGGCGCGGATTGGAACGTCCCCAAGCGAGAACATGCGGCTGTGATCCCCGTGCCACCCATCATAAATCAGTGTTACATCTACATTCATTATATCGCCATCTTTTAAAATGCGGTCACAGGGTATGCCATGGCATACAACGTGATTGATGGATGTACAGATGGATTTTTTGAAGCCGCGATAATTTAACGGTGCCGGCACGGCTTTATGGTCAAGAATAAATTCATAGGCAAGCTTGTCGAGGCTTTCGGTTGTTATGCCCGGTTTGGTAAAGTCCGCAAGCATATCAATGCATTCAGCAGCCATTTTCCCTACTTTACGCATGCCGTCAAAAGCTTCAGGGCCGTGAAGTTTGATTTGACCGTTATTAAGAAGCGGGGCGCGGGACGCGTCTATGTAATTCATCTTACGTTTCCAGAATGATTATTCATGGTTGTTTATGTTTGTTATTTGCAGATTACACAATGAGAAATAACAATGCGACAAAATTTCTCAAGAAGTGGTTTTCGGGCTTTAGTCGTCGCAAGCAAAGTGCTATAGGACGTTTCTGTTTACCTAGCAATGAGCTTGGCCCCCTGGTGGAAGTGGTAGACACAGCAGACTTAAAATCTGCGGCCGAATGAGGCGTGCCGGTTCAAGTCCGGCGGGGGCCACCACCATTCTTTTCAATATTAGATTAAGGCAATTAGATTAATTGCAATGATATTAAGGGCAATTACAGCGTTTCAATAATGCCGGAAAAGTCTTTAACGTCGCCGCCATTATCGCAAAAAGCTTGATACATTTCGGCTGCGTGGCTTCCGAAAGGAATATTAGCACCGCTGGCTTCTGCGGACTCAAGGGCGAGCTTGAGGTCTTTCAGCATCATCGCGCCGGCAAAGCCGGGTTGATAGTCACGATTAGATGGAGCAGCCGGAACAGGGCCGGGGACAGGGCAATAGCTTGTCATTGACCAGCTTTGTCCGGAAGCCTGAGATGAAATGTCAAAAAAGTTTTGAGCATTGAGGCCTAGTTTTTCAGCCATTTTAAAGGTTTCACAGGTGCCAATCATGGTAATAGCCAGCAACATATTGTTGCAAATTTTAGCTGCCTGTCCTGCGCCAAAGCCGCCTGCGAGTAATGTCGCTTTTGACATCGGCTCTAAAGCTTCCTGAACGGCTGTAAAATTTTCTTCCTTACAACCAACCATAAAGGCCAGTGTGCCGCCATCGGCAGCTGCAGTACCCCCGGAGACAGGTGCATCAGCCGAATTAAAGCCGGCTTCTTGGCACATATTCGCGACTGTTTTAGCGCTCTCAACGTCTATCGTCGAGCAATCAATTAACAGGGCACCGCTTTTAGCATTGGGAAGGACTTCGTTTTCGTAGAGGCCACAGACATGCTTTCCTGCGGGGAGCATTGTGAGGACAATATCGGCTTGTGAGATGGCGTCTGCTGCGCTTGCGGCTGCTTCGCAGCCATTTTCGACAGCCCGTAATACAGCATCTGCGGAGAGGTCAAATGCCAAAACTTTCCGTCCGGCTTTTGCCTGATTTGCGGCCATGCCCGATCCCATATTTCCTAATCCAATAAAGGCTACAGTTGTCATCTTTCCCTCCGGTTAACTTATGTCTCAAGTGGTGCCCACGCCTGATCAGCAGGCAAGGGGGCAAATACGGCGTCTATTTCGGCATCCGGCACATCGGCAATGCTGGCATAACGCCATTTCGGGTCATTATCTTTGTCCAAAATAACCGCTCGGACACCTTCGTGGAATTCTGGATTCATAACAATGCGCGACACGACGGCATATTCCATAGCCATGTTATCGGCGAAGTCAGACATCGCGCCGCCCAAGCGAATTTGTTTTAACGCTACTTTGACAGATTGTGGTGATTTGGTTTCCAGAGTGGCAAGCTGTTTAGCTGCCCATGACTCATCACCAAGATCGGACTTCTCACCTTCCAACTTTTCAACTATTTCTTCTGCGCGGGTCGATGCAAAACATGCATCTATTTTGGCGCGTGTCTCGCTGTCAAGTTGCACGGGTGCGCCGGGGTCTTGGTGTTTTTCATCAAGCAAATCTGCGGGGCTTTTGCCGGCAGAAAGACCCTCGGCTATATGCGTGCGCGCAGCATCTACGCGGTCAGTGGTGACATAATGTGTCGCGATACCGGCGGCATAACTGTCGGCAGCTTTTAACCTATTACCGGTCATTGCCAGCCAAGCACCAAGCTCGCCATCGAGTCGAGGGAGAAACCAGCCGCCCCCGACATCTGGCATTAAGGCAATACCGGTTTCCGGCATTGCAAAAACAGTGTTTTCAGTAGCTATACGGAAAGCACCATGCACAGAAATGCCGACCCCTCCGCCCATAGTCACACCGTCCATTACAGCTATGACAGGCTTAGGATAGGTTTTGAGAAAATGATTAAGCTGATATTCGAGGCGGAAAAACGCGCAGGCTTCAACACCGTCGCTTTTGCCACTCTCAGATAGCATTCTAATATCCCCGCCCGCGCAAAAGCCGCGGGTTTCAGGCTGGTGGTCAATCCATATGGCTTTGACTGTGTCATCTGTACGCCATGCTATCAAGGCGTCTATCATAAGCTTACACATATTTAAATTAAGTGAATGTAAGGCACTCGGTCGGTTGAGGGTTAAGCGCCCTAAAGGTGCTTCAAGGCGGCAAATCACTTCATCTTGTTCAGAAATTTCGTTTGGCATGCTTACCTCTATTTCAAAAGAGTTCTTGAGATAATGACGCGCATGATTTCATTCGTGCCTTCAAGAATTTGATGAACCCGCAAATCACGCAGGATGCGTTCGATATTATATTCTGACAGATAGCCATATCCGCCATGCAGTTGCAGGGCTTGGTTGGTAACATCGAAGGCGGCATCCGTAACATGCTTTTTAGCCATGGCGCACCATTTAGTGGCATCTACCTCTTTGGCATCTAAGCGTGTGGCGGCGTTATACAACATCAACCGAGCGGCCTGAAGTTCAGTTTCCATATCCGCAAGTTTAAATTGTGTGGCCTGAAAATCTGCAATTGCCTGACCGAATTGTGATCGTTCTTTGACGTAATCCAGGCTTTGCTCCAGAGCAGCCTGTGCGCCGCCAAGTGAACAAGCGGCAATGTTCAGGCGTCCACCATCCAGACCCATCATCGCGAATTTAAAGCCGTCGCCTTCTTGCCCAATAAGGTTTTCGGCGGGTACGACAGCTTCGTCCATAATAACCTGACGCGTTGGCTGGCTGTTCCAGCCCATTTTTTTCTCATTCGCACCAAAGGAAAGTCCGGGCGTATCTTTTTCCAGCAAGAAAGCAGAAACACCGCCAGCACCTTCGCCACCGGTTCGTGCCATAACCAAATATAAATCGGAAGCACCTGCGCCGGAAATGAATTGTTTGGTGCCGGTTATTTTATAGGTGTCGCCATCTTTTATAGCCTTGGTAGACAAACTTCCCGCATCAGATCCAGCACCAGGTTCTGTTAAGCAATAACTGCCAATCAAATTCATAGCAGTCATATGCGCCCCGTATTTTTCCTTCAGGAAATCGGAGCCAAAACTCGTGAGCATCCATGTCACCATATTATGAATGGAGATAAATGCTGCAGTTGAGGGGCATGCACGGCTCAGTTGTTCGAAAATCAACACGGCATCAAGGCGGGAAAGTCCGGTTCCACCGCATTCTTCTGGTGAGTAGATGCCACCAAAACCAAGCTCTGCACCTTCGCGCATCATGTCGACGGGAAAATGTTTTTCCGCGTCCCATTCATTCGCAAAAGGTTGGATTTTTTCATCCGCGAAATTTCGAGCCATATCGCGGATCATTCCCTGTTCTTCAGTTAATGCTAAAACCATTTTTAAGCTCCTTTTAAGCTCCTTTTAAGTTCTGGCTTACTTGTCTTTGAAATCGGGGTCGCGTTTATCAATAAAGGCTTGCATGCCTTCTTTTTGATCTTCGGTAGAGAAAAGTGCATGGAACAGGCGACGCTCAAAACGGATACCCTCGGCGGTAGAAAGCTCCAGCGAAGCAGCGACCATTTCCTTCGCTGCCATGAGTGAGGGAATGGAATAAGAGGCAATAGTGCTAGCAACTTCAGTCGCAACACTCATCAAGTCATCATGTGGCACGACACGACTTGCCATGCCGCATTGCTCTGCCTCATCAGCCTCGACCATGCGGCCTGTGAGAATCATGTCCATAGCTTTGGCTTTACCGACAGCTTTTGTAAGGCGTTGAGACCCGCCCATACCGGGGGTTACACCAAGTTTAATTTCAGGCTGACCAAATTTGGCCTTGTCGGAAACGAGCACAATATCGCACATAAGTGCCAATTCGCAGCCGCCGCCAAGTGCGAAGCCATTAACCGCCGCAATTACAGGCTTACGGCATGCCGCAAATCTGTCCCAACCTGCGAAGAAATTAAGCTCAAACATATCGTTAAAGCTTTTGGGCTGCATTTCTTTAATATCCGCACCAGCGGCGAAAGCTCTGCCTGCGCCGGTCAGAATGCTCACAGCAATGCCATCAGTTTTGTCGATGGTCTCAAAGACCTCGGCAACCTCGGCCATGACTTCGCTATTCAGGGCGTTTAGGCTGTCCGGGCGATTAAGCGTTACCTCAGCAATGCGGCCTTTTTGTTCGAAAGTCAGTGTTTGAAAGTCTGCCATGTAAGCCTCTTTTTGCGCTATTGCATTGTTGGAATGATAAATGACTGGTCGTCAACATCGCCGGATGGCCAGCGTTGTGTCATGGTTTTTACTTTCGTGTAAAACCTTACGCCTTCAGTACCATGCTGATTCACATCACCAAAGGCAGAGCGCTTCCACCCACCAAAACTGTGATAGGCAACCGGAACTGGAATTGGGACATTAATCCCAACCATACCGACATTAACTTTGGATGCGAACTCTCGCGCTGCCAGACCATTACGGGTGAAAATCGCCACGCCATTACCATATTGGTGGCGGCTTGGCAGGCTAGCGGCTTCTTCGAGGTTTTCAGCGCGCACCACTTGAAGCACAGGGCCAAAAATCTCTTCTTGGTAGCTTTGCATTTCCGGTTTCACATTGTCGAAAAGTGTTGGACCGATAAAGAACCCATTCTCATGGCCTTGCAGAGAATGCCCGCGCCCGTCAACAATCAGGTCAGCACCTTCGTCAACACCCATTTGAATGTAGCTTTCGATTTTTTCACGATGCGCAGATGAGACCACAGGCCCATAATGCGCTTCTGCGTCAGTTGAGATACCGATTTTAAGCTTCCCGACTTCTTCTTTCATGCGTGAGACAAATTCATCTGCCGTATCTTTGCCGACAGGCACAGCCACAGGAAGTGCCATGCAACGTTCGCCCGCAGAGCCATAAGCCGCACCTGAAAAGTCAGCAATAACCTGATCCATATCGGCATCCGGCATAATAATGCCATGGTTTTTCGCCCCGCCCATGGCCTGAACGCGCTTACCATTTGCTGTACCGTTTGAGTAAACATAATGAGCAATATCCGAGGAGCCGACAAAGCTGACCGCTTTAATATCGGGGTTGGTCAAAATAGCATCCACGGCAGTTTTATCTCCATGAACAACATTCAAAACACCGTCAGGTAGTCCAGCTTCTGTCATAAGTTCGGCTAGTCTGAGAGGCACAGAAGGGTCTTTCTCTGAAGGCTTCAGGATAAAGGCGTTACCGCATGCAATCGCCACACCGAACATCCACATGGGTATCATCGCAGGAAAGTTGAATGGCGTGATCCCCGCAACAACACCAAGCGGCTGGCGAACGGAAAAGACATCAATGCCGGGGCCTGCGCCTTCAGTATATTCACCTTTGAGTAGATGCGGGATACCGCAAGCAAATTCAATAACTTCAAGACCGCGCTGGATGTCGCCTTTAGAGTCGGCAATCACCTTGCCATGCTCCGATGACAGCATGGCTGCCAGTTCTTCCATATTGGCTTCCAGCAGTTCTTTAAATTTGAACAACACACGAGCGCGTCTTTGTGGGTTGGTTGCGCTCCAGCCTTGTTGTGCAGCTACAGCTACTGCCACGGCATCTGACATTTCGTCCTGTGTAGCAAGCTGAACTTGCGCTTGAACCTCTCCGGTGCTGGGGTTGTAGATATCCCCGAAGCGACCTGATTGCCCTTCAACGGTTTTGCCGGAAATGAAATGGGGTACGGTGCGCATGGTAGTCCTCTCCTAGAAAAAAATAGGCTTTTATTAAAGCTCTGATGATAAGATAGTATAGATTATTGAAAAACTTCACTGTTAAGAAAATTAGTTAAGTCTTTTGCTGTGACTTTTGGAAGCACATCCATTGGAATGTGTCCGACCCCTTGATAACTTACTAAACGGGCAGACAAAATTATAGATCTGAGCCTTTTAGCATATTTCAGGTCTACCATTTTATCTTCTTCTCCCCAGATTAATAATGTCGGGTGATTTAACCGACCAATGCGTGCATCAAGCGGTTCATCTAAATACATTTGTTTAATCTGCTTAATGTAAACTTCTCTGTTGGTGCTGTTCAGCATTAACTCGTAATATCTGTCAACTAGCTCTTTATTTACAAAAGCTTCGGATCCATAACTTCTAATGACTGCGTTTTTCATGGTTTCATAGGGCGTGATGTAGCGAAGGGCAGTGGACATGAGAGGATATTTTGTCAGTTTCAAAATGCGAGGGGCTTCATCTGATCTGTCTATCTTAAGACCTAATGCCCCGATTAGCACAAGAGCTTGAACTTTTTCGGGGTTATCAACGACATAATTCATGGCAACAGCGCCACCTATATCGTGACCAATAAGCACGGATTTGTCGATATTCATCCAGTCCAAAACATCTACCAGATAATTTGTCTGCGCTTTTAAATTGTAATTATTATAATTATTGTCCCGAACGGGCGTTGAGAGGCCATGCCCCGGCCAGTCAAAACTAATCAGCCGATACGTATCACCCAACTCAGCCACCCATTTTTCCCAAACATGTAAAGACATGCCAAAGCCATGCATTAAAACCAGCACCTCGCCATCGCGGTTGCCTTCATCGCGAATATGAACAGTGCTGCCATTTTCAAGAGTGATAAACATTGAGTGCTGATTACTATATTTGTCAGCTACCTCTGAACGCGGCAGGTCGGAAACAACAAAAAACCCTGAGATAAAAAAACCGATTACGAGAAGGCTAAAAAGCCCAGCTGTGAAAAGGCCAAGTATCTTGAGAATATATTTTTTCACGGTATTACCTTGGTATTCAGACGCTTTCGGTTTCTAGCGCGCACCCTTCAGGCACTGTCTCTAGGGCATTAAGAGAGGGGTCATATTTATAAACTGTTGAGCAATATGGACAAATGATATTGGCATCTTGGCCCATATCTAAAAAAATATGAGGATGGTCATAAGGAGCAGAAGAGCCGATACATTCAAATTCGCGAACACCAATTGTAATTTCTTTGACGCCCTGATCATTTTTGAATTTTGGAGTTAATTTATCAGCCATATTGCTTGCCTCACCCATTGGGGTATTATTCTAACATCCAGAAAACACGAGGGGATGGATCTAAATCTGTTTCTGAATGTAACTGTTACACTTAAGTTTCTTTTAAACGTCTTTTAAACGTCTTGCAAACTATGTAGCGCTTGTAATGCAAGTGTTGCGGTCTTTAGAGTGAGTGTGTCTTAACTGCATCCGCACCCGCCCAGATGAGCAATACCTTCCTCGCGCCATGCGCTCTGGACAGACATTTTGGAGGTATCGCCGGTTTCATTAAAGCTGTCTTTTGCTTTTTGGCGCAAATCTGCATCCATCATGAAATCTAGAGTTGTCATTGCCATGGATTTGGCGCCATCCAGCACGGCTAAATCACCGGTTTCTGACCCCGCATAATGGGCAAATTCAGGATTATGAATGACAACTTCGGGTGGCGCGCAAGCAATCATTGGATGAATGGACGGTACGCGGTGGCTGACATTTCCCATATCTGTCGATCCGGCGGCATTGGTGGGTATCATATCTATCGGAAAAAAATCTCGTCCGAGAGTTTTAGCGTTTTGACGATAGGCTTCAGCCATATCCCATGAATTTTTTATCTCAAGATAATCCACTTTCGCCCAATTGATTTCTGCTGTGCAGCCGGTTGCTATTGCGCCAGCTTGCAAACAGTTTTCGACGCGTTTTTTTAAATCCGCAAGTTCCGTTCCGTCCGATGCGCGGACATAAAAAGTTCCTGCGGCGCGATCCGGAACAATATTAGGGGCTTGCCCTGCATCGGTGAAGATTCCGTGAATTCGTTCAGATGATTTAATATGCTGACGTAATTGTGCGAGTGATTGGTAGGCCGAAACTAGGGCATCCAGTGCGTTAATGCCTTCATGGGGTGACCCTGCGGCATGGGCGTTTTTGCCGTGATAGACCACATTGACTTCTGTCATCGCAAGGCTTGGCATTGTAAGCAAATTAACGCCTGCAGGGTGAACCATCATAGCAGCATCAAGTCCCTCAAAAGCCCCTTTTTGGGCCATATATTCTTTACCGCCGCCTTTTTCTTCTGCTGGCGTTCCGAGATAGCGAACCCGACCCGGAAGTTTTCCGTTGAGTTTAGAAAGTGCGAGTGTTGCGCCTAATCCTGCTGCGGCGATAATGTTATGTCCGCAGGCATGACCAATACCGGGAAGGGCGTCATATTCGGAGATTATAGCGACCTCGCAATCGTGAGCGTCCTGAGTGCCGAAAGACGAAACAAAAGCTGTTTCAAGGCCAAAAGCGTTGCGCGTTATATCAAGGCCATTATCTTCAACCATAGTGCATAAGCGGTCGGCAGCATAAAACTCTTCAAAGGCGAGTTCCGGTCGAGCGTGAATATCTCTGCTGACCTTAATGAGATCAGTCGCCATGTCGTCTATCACTTCAATGACGATTTGTTTTAACTCCTGCACCTGCATCAGCCTCTCCTTTATCACATGCTAAGCATTACCTTAGGATGGAGCAATCATATCTTCCTATGCTTGCATGCAACGAAAAACGATTATACTTATGAATACAACTATACTTATATACGAAGATAGCTAGGGAATAAAAAATGGCGGGCGAGGGTATCTGGGAAGTAATCCGACAGCAGGTGGAAGATGTAATTGCTTCAGAGCCGGTCATGGAAACTTTTCTTCAAACAGTTGTTTTGGAACGGCAGTCTCTTGCTGACTCGGTGGCTTTTAATCTGGCAACCAAATTTGCCAATGAATATATTTCAAGAGATGAAATCTACACTATTCTTTCGGACGCTTATAATGCCGATGAAGCTATTATTGCTTCAATTGAAGAAGATATTGTGGCGGTCTATGATCGTGACCCGGCCTGTACAACTTATTTCGCGCCACTTTTATTTTTTAAAGGGTTTTTGTCTCTGCAAACATATCGCGCGGCCCATCATCTCATGATAACGGGTCACTCAGGAACAGCATTATATCTGCAAAGTCGGGCATCTGAGCTTTTTGGCGCGGATATTCACCCGTCAGCCAAAATCGGCAAAGGTATTATGATTGATCATGCTACCGGCGTTGTTATTGGTGAGACGGCAGTTATCGGTAATGATGTATCCATGTTGCATGGTGTCACGCTTGGCGGTAGCGGGAAAGAGGGAGGCGACAGGCATCCCAAAATCGGCAATGGTGTTTTGATTAGTGTCGGGGCGAAAGTGCTGGGTAATATCCGTGTCGGTGATTGTGCCAAGATTGGTGGCGGCAGTGTGGTTTTGACTGATGTACCCGCCTATTCGACTGTTGTTGGTGTGCCTGCAAAAGTCGTTGGCAAGGTAACCACGCCCGAACCGTCGCGTGAGATGGACCATAATTTTGGAAAAGATATTTGAGTATTTGGAGAGATAAATATGAATAATGACGAAATCGTCAAAGTTGAAGCTTATCTGAGAAAGTTGTTTAAGACCGAAGTGCTGGAGCTTAAAAGAAGTCCGCGTCAGGATATGGTTGAAGTTCTGATGGATGAAGAATTTATCGCCACTTTGACCAAAGATGATGAGGATGGTGAGGTCAGCTATAATTTCTCAATGGCAATTCTTGATTTTGATTTGTCAGATGGCTTGGCCGGTGATGAAGGCTTTGACGAATGACCCTTTATGCATTGGGTGATGCTAAGCCTGAATACCCTGAAAGTGATAACTGGTGGGCTGCACCAGATGCTCAGATTATCGGTAAGGTAGTTTTTAAAGAAAATGCCAGCGTTTGGTTTGGCGTTGTCATTCGCGGAGATAATGAAGCCATCACCATTGGCGAAAATTCAAACGTTCAGGATAAATGTGTTCTGCATACGGATATGGGATACCCGCTAACAATTGGAAGTCATAGCGTGATTGGTCATCAAGTCGTTTTGCATGGTTGTACGATTGGCGATAACACACTTATTGGCATGGGCGCGACAGTGATGAATGGCGCTAAAATCGGTAATAATTGTCTCATTGGAAGCCATGCTCTGATTACTGAAAATGTCGAAATACCTGATAATTCGATGGTTTTAGGTGCGCCCGGTAAGGTCGTTAAGACATTGGAAGATGAGGCGGTTAGTTTTATTCGGCTGTCAGCTCTGTCATATGTTGATAACTGGCGGCGTTTCAAATCAGATTTACAAGAGCTGGACATATAAACCTCTTGCCTGATATGAGCGCTTCTCACATTATCTTTCATAATGACTTAAAGTTCAGGGGCTTGCTTAATTTGCAAGCGAGGGGGATAAATTGGAGCAATATGATTACATCATTGTAGGGGCCGGTAGTGCAGGATGTGTGCTTGCCGCGAGGCTTACCGAGGACCCCGATTGTCGAGTGCTTGTTCTGGAAGCCGGCGGAAAAGACACAAACCTTTTTATTCATATGCCTGCCGGCTATTCACAAATAGTGCCTGAGGCTGGGAAGTATAATTATGGATTCGAGACAGAAGCCGATCCTAATATGGATGGTCGGCAACTTTACTGGCCGCGCGGAAGAGGTTGGGGAGGCTCGTCATCAATCAATGCAATGATCTACACAAGAGGTCATGCAAAAGATTACAATTTATGGTCGCAACTGGGCAATAAGGGCTGGGGCTATGAAGATGTTATCCCGTATTTTAAACGTGCAGAAACTTATAAAGGGAATGGCGATACCGAATATCATGGTGAAGATGGTCCGCTAAGTGTTCAAAAATCTGATCGTCAAAATGATGTCCTGCTGGATGTGTTTGTGCAGGCAGGTGTTGAAGCAGGTTTTCCTGAGACACAGGATTTTAATGGCAAACAACAAGAAGGCTTTTCGCGATACGAACATACAATTAAAGGGGCGCGTCGGTGGAGCGCGGCACGTGCTTATCTGCACCCGTCTTTAAAAAGAAAAAACCTGACTATCCTCAGCAACGTAACAGTCGATAAAGTAGTATTTGAGGGTAATCGCGCGGTTGGTGTCGACCTCATCAAAAAAAGAAAAAAACTTACAGTTGCGGCTAATAAAGAAATTATTCTCTCGGCTGGGGCCCTTAACTCGCCGCAAATTCTTTTGCGCTCAGGTGTTGGCGCTGTTCAGACATTGAAAGATTTTGAAATTCCGGTCATCCATGATTTGCCGGGTGTGGGGCAGAATTTGCAGGATCACCTCGCGGTGGTTTGTCAGTTTGCCTGTCCGCAACCCATCACAATGCACAAATCTGTGGGGCCAATACCTCAGGCTATTGCAGGGATAAAATATTTGCTTGCAGGAAAGGGGGATGCCTCTTATCCGCCCTGTTCAGCCGGCGCTTTTTTCAAATCGGCACCTGAGAAAGATATCCCCGATATTCAAGTGCATTATGTCTCGCTGGGTCTGGAAGATAGCCATGCGCGCGGCGATAAAACATCCACTCAGCATGCCTTTAGCGGGCTGGTATATATTTGTCGCCCCGAAAGTCGTGGCTCTGTCGGACTGAAGGATACTGACCCACAATCCCCGCCGATTATTAGACCTAATTACCTTTCAACTGAAAATGACCGTCGAGATTTAAGAAATGGTATCCGTCTAATACATAAGGTTTTTAAACAGGCGGCATTCGATCCGTATCGTTCCGATAGGTTAAAACCCGGGCCTGAGGTAAATATGGAGGACGATGAAGCGCTGGATGCTTGGATTAGGGAAACTGGTGAGACCCTTTACCATCCTGTCGGGACTTGTAAAATGGGAACAGACGCTATGTCGGTCACTAATGAAAATGGGCAAGTGCATGGGGTGACGGGTTTACGCGTTGTTGATGCTTCACTCATGCCGACGCTGATTGGCGGCAATACAAATGCCCCGACTATCATGATAGCAGAAAAGATATCTGATCATATTCGTGGCAAAGACTTTTTGCCCCGTCAGGCTCTGGACTTTGTTGACTAGCATGGCGCAACTTGAATTCTTTTTTGATATTTCAAGCCCGTGGACATATCTGGCTTTTAGCCGCATAGAGTCTCTAACAGAGGAAATGCAAGCAGAACTTATTTGGCGTCCAATTTTGGTCGGTGGGGTTTTTAACAGCGTGAATCAGGAACTGTATGAAACGCGAGCAAATCCCAATCCAATAAAATTGAGTTACAGTCTCAAAGATCTAAAAGACTGGGCTGATTTTTGTGGTCTTGAAATTAATTGGCCAGAGATATTTCCGGTTAATGCGGTGAATATAATGCGCGGGGCTTTGTTTGCTCTTGATCACGATAAACTACCAAAATATGCGCGGCTCGGCTTTGAGGCTTATTGGCGAGATGGTTTAGATGTCAGTAATCCAGATATATTATCAGCCATTGCAGTGGCATGCGATTTGCCGGTAGATGATTTCTTAACCTCTCTGAAGGATGATGCCATCAAATCCCGTTTGCGGGAAAATACTGATGAGTTGTGTCAAAGAGGTGGTTTTGGTTCACCAACGATGTTTATTAATGAAACAGATATGTACTTTGGGAATGACCGCCTTTTGTTGGTTGAAGAAAAGTTGAAAAATGAAAATCTCAAAAAATGAACCCATTTTAAAAGCACCGTCGGTCATTCTATTTTTGATTGGCCTGATGGTAATCATACATATCACTTTCACAAAAATTCTTTCTTCGGGGCTTGGTACCAGCCTGTTTTTAAATTTGGCATTTGTTCCTCATGAATTTTCGCGAGGGGACAAGCTCTGGACACTTATTAGCTATGCATTTCTGCATGGGAGTTGGGAGCATTTAATCATGAATATGGTCTGGTTACTCGCCTTTGGGTCGGCGGTCGCCAAACGTATTGAGAACGCAAAAATATTTCTGCTGTTTTTTCTGATATGCTGTGTCATTGCCATTCAGGTGCAATATTTTTTCAGTCGAGAGTCGTTCATTCCTATTATCGGTGCATCCGGCGGGGTTGCAGCTATGCTTGGGGCTTCCGCACGATTTGCCTTTTCAGGGGATATTTTTGCCAGTTCAAATCGTCGACCCCGCTTGTTGCCTTTAAGAAAGGTTTTCACCAATGGCACAGCGCTCATATTTGTTTTGTTATGGGTGGTGTTAAACCTTCTTTTTGGTTTGATATCGGTCTCACCGGGCGGGGCATCTGTATCGGTGGCTTGGCAGGCGCATCTGGGCGGTTTTTTTGCTGGACTCTTTCTAATCGGTTGGTTTGAAACCCCGCCTCTGTCGCCTTCCGGCGGTCCGGGAAATGTTGATTTTGGCGAATGGTCAGGCGCGCGAACGGATAACAACAAGTCATAAAAAAAGTTATTTCAATCCTTCAGAGTACTGCTCTTGCATCAAAATTTTTATTGATACAAAATATGATCAGGAGGATGAATAATATGAATGTTAGAATGATCCTTGGTGATAAAGGGACGGATGTACTTACTATCGATAGTTCCAATAAGCTTTCCGACGCTATAGCTGTTCTGGAAAATCGCTCAGTGGGAATATTGGTCACCACAAGCCCTGAAGAACCTATGGCAGGTGTAATTTCTGAGAGAGATGTTGTGCGCGCGCTCTCTAATCATGGGGCGTCAGCACTTGAAAGACCAATTAGTGATTTCATGACATCCAATCCGATCACCATTACCAATGAAACAACTGTGGTTGAGGCGATGGAAATTATGACTGAAAAACGCATTCGTCATTTGCCGGTTATTGACGGCGGAAAAATCTGTGGTCTTGTGTCCATTGGTGATGTTGTCAAAAGACGCATCATGGATACAGAAGCGGAAGCCGAGGCACTTAAAAGCTATATCGTCACGGGATAGAGTTTGGTTTTTAGAGCTTTGTAGGGTTTGGGGCGTCGCCGTAAACCTCTAGCGGGTCAAAGACCTTGTCGTGTTCTTCAAACTGAAGCGTAAGCTTATCATCGACGTCGCCTGTTGGGACGGAACGATAAAAACAGGATCGGTAGCCAACATGACAACTGGCACCGTTACCAGCAACTTTGACACGTAACCATACGGCATCTTGATCGTCATCAATCCGCATTTCGACAATATTTTGAACGAGCCCACTGGTCGCACCCTTATGCCATATGGTCTCGCGCGAGCGACTATAATAATGAGCTTCAGCGGTTTCGATTGATTTCAGAAAAGCTGCTTCATTCATGTAGCCATGCATAAGCAATTCGCCGGTTTCATGGTCTGTTGTAACGACGGGGATTAACCCATTCACATCAAATTTAGGTGCGAGTTCATTGCTTTCCTCGACCTGTTCAACCGAAATTCTTTCCGAAAATGGACCTGACATCTACAACACCCTTCAAGACCGGTTAAAACCGGAGTGATATTGAGCGTCTTTATACTGCTAGTTGTTAATCATGGCAAGGAAGCGGGCTTCCATGCGTGGATCATTAGCAAATACGCCAGTAAATCTGGTTGTAATGGTTGCTACGTCAGGTTTTTTGATACCACGTGTTGTCATGCATTGGTGTTTTGCATCGACCAGCAAAGCAACACCAGCAGGTTCTAGGACGCGCTGAATGCAATCTACAATCTGAGCCGTCATGGTTTCTTGCGTTTGTAGACGCTTGGCGAAAATCTCAATCACTCGTGCTAGCTTCGATATACCGACTACACGTTCAACGGGCATATAGGCAATATGCACCTTGCCGAGAATGGCGACCATGTGATGTTCGCAGTGACTTTCTAGATCAATGTCGCGAAGCATGACCATATCATCATAACCTTCAACATCTTCGAAAGTACGACCTAAAACTTCTTCAGGGTCTTCTTCGTATCCGGCAAAAAACTCCTGATAAGCATTAACTACACGCTTGGGTGTATCAATAAGTCCTTCGCGCTCAGGGTTGTCTCCAGCCCAAGCTATCAGAGTTCTGACAGCCTCCTCGGCTGTTTCTCTTGATGGTTTAGCCACTTTTACATCTCGCTCATTTACAACATCATCAGAAGTCTTTGAGTTGTCTACTCGTACATCCATTGTATTCTGCCTTTTGCCTGGAAATAACGTCCCGGCCTACGTCAGGCACATTTTCATGGGATTTTCTGGCCCGTATCAAATGCCCGTGTTCTATTCTGGCACCCACATACCATGGCTTATGCCATGAAGCTTAAAAGTGTTCGCCGCTAAATCATGCATAGGGTTTTGCGTAAAACCCCTAACAAGCTACAAAATATAGTTTCTGCCTATCTTGGGTCAAGCACAAGCTGTATTATGATATATTCTTTACGTTTATTTATTGGCTTTGGATGAGGGGCATTGCTTGTTTAAGTCATAAAACAGGCTTATTGTGCGGCGCAATGCAATTAAAACTATACAGTCTTGCCGCCAGAGAGAAGCTGGAATTCCATCCCGTCGATCCCGATAAGGTAACTATGTATGTGTGTGGCCCCACAGTTTATGGGCCTGCGCATATTGGTAATGCGCGACCTGCGGTTGTTTTTGACGTATTGGCGCGTCTCTTAAGATATTTATACCCAAACCTTGTTTACGCTCGGAATATCACGGATGTTGATGATAAAATTAATGCCAAAGCAGCTGATGCCGGCGTTGATATTTCAGTGATTTCGGATTTATTTAAGGCAAAATACCATGAGGATATGTCGCTTTTAGGGGTTGCCGCCCCTGATATCGAACCCCATGCCACAGGGCATATCGGAGAAATGATTGAGATGATTGAACGCCTTATTGCGTCCGGTCATGCCTATGAGGCTGAAGGTCATGTTTTATTTGAGGTCGCCAAAGATCCTGAATATGGCGCGCTTTCGGGACGTAACCGCGAGGATATGATTGACGGTGCCAGAGTTGAAGTGGCGCCTTACAAACGCGATGCTGCTGATTTTGTACTTTGGAAACCCTCACCCGAGGATTTGCCGGGATGGGAAAGTCCCTGGGGGCGAGGGCGCCCGGGTTGGCATATCGAATGTTCTGCTATGATTGAAAAGCACCTCGGTACAACAATTGATATTCATGGTGGTGGGCAAGATTTACAATTCCCGCATCATGAAAATGAGGCGGCACAAAGTCGGTGCGCACATAAAGCACCTTTGGCACGTTACTGGTTACATAATGGTATGTTGAACATGTCTGGAGAGAAAATGTCCAAATCTCTAGGTAATATCGCATTGGTGGAGGATTTATTGGCCGAAGCTCCCGGCGAGGCTTTGAGGCTAGCGCTGTTGCAAGGGCACTATCGCCAGACTCTAGATTTTACCCCCTCCCTGTTGCAGCAATCTGTCAAAAACCTTGACCGCCTTTATGGTGTGTTACGAGATACGACAGATATTGAGGCAGCAGATGTTGCTGCGCCAGAAGGATTTTTGTCGGCTTTATGCGATGATATGAATACGCCAAAGGCATTAGCTGAGCTTTTTGCTTTGTCTAAATCAATTGATACAGCCGAAGCTAAAGGCGCTTTTCTTTCAGCGGCTGGCTTGTTGGGTTTACTGCAGCAACCGCCGGATGACTGGTTTGCTCAGGCCTCTGCCAGTATAGACCGCGATACGGTGGAGGCGCTCATTGCAGAACGTGCAGAGGCACGTAGCGCCGGAGATTATGCCAAGGCTGATGCGGCGCGCGATAAGCTAACAGAGATGGGTGTTGTGATTGAAGATGGACCCGGCGGGACAATATGGCGTCTCGCCAGATAGGTAAAACTGTTCTAACTTTGATTTATGGACGCTTTATACAGTCAAAAAATACTTGCCCTTGTTGCTAAGATTGACCGCATTGGGAAATTAGAATCTCCTGATGCGCAGGCTTCTGCAGTATCTAAACTCTGTGGTTCAAAAGTCTGTGTTGATATTAAAATGAGCGACGGCGTTATAACCGATTTTGCACATGAGGTTGAAGCATGTGCGTTAGGGCAGGCGTCTGCGGCGATTATGGCGCGAGAAATTATTGGCGCTTCCCCAGAGGAATTACGCAGTGTGGCAAATGATATGCGACGTATGCTTAAGGAAAACGGCAAGCCGCCGCAAAACTCAATTAGAGGCGGAAATTGGTCTGAACTTGGGTTGCTCGAGTCAGTTCGAGATTATAAAAATCGTCACGCCTCTGCACTCCTGACATTTGATGCAGTAGAGGATTGTCTCTCCCAACTTGGCGTTTAACCTAGTTTTTTAATTCTAAGATTTTAACATCTTGCAATATACAGGGAGAGCGAACACCAGCCCAGCGGTCAAGTAAAAACCCCAATGTAAACTCAAAACTTCTGGGCAGAGCTTTGCAATTAAAAAGGCAAAAGCGAGGACACTCAGCTTGATGAGGCCAATGTCATACCATTTGAAATTTATTATTTTACTTTCAGCCCATTTTATATAATTCATTTTTTCTTCTTTCTTGTTTTTCTAAGATTTCTTCCGCTGGTATTATAACGAACCTTTAATATGATAGGGAAATGAAAATCGTATCTTATTTTTTGCGTGGTTTGTTATTGCTTCCGATTTGGGGGTATCGCTTGCTGATTTCTCCCTTTACGCCGCCAAGTTGTCGGTTTGAGCCGTCATGTTCGAGCTTTGCAGAAAAGGCGATACGTCAACATGGGGCATGGATAGGTTTTTGGTTAACTCTTAATAGACTGTCGCGCTGCCATCCGATTGAGTGGCTCGGAGCGGATAGCGGATTTGATCCTGTACCTGTTGAGATTTTAGCCGCACCTTGGTATGCACCTTGGAGATTAAAAGCTGCACAGGCAGAAATGAAAAAACCATGATTACGTTAACTCTTCCGGACGGGGCGACCCGTCAATTTGATGAACCATTGAATGGCATTGCTTTTGCCGAGTCGATTTCAAAATCGCTGGCCAAAAAAGCACTGGCGCTCAAAATCAATGGTGAGCCAGTTGATTTGGCGACAGTGATTGATAGTGATTGTGAGATTGCCGTTTTGACTGCCTCTGATGAGGAGGGTGTTGATTTGATGCGCCATGATTGCGCGCATGTTCTGGCGGAGGCTGTTCAGGAGCTTTTTCCTGATACACAGGTGACGATTGGCCCGGTTATTGAGAATGGCTTTTATTATGACTTTGCTAGGGAAACCCCGTTCAGCTTAGACGATTTGGAAAAAATTGAAGCGCGTATGCGCGACATAGTTGATCGGGATGAGGAAATTATTCGTGAGGTCTGGAACCGCGATGAGGCTATTGCTCATTTTCGAGATATTGGTGAAGTTTATAAAGCCGATATTATTGCGTCCATTCCTGCCGGAGAGGATGTAAGTCTCTATCGGCAAGGCGATTGGAAAGACCTATGTCGTGGGCCGCATCTGCCGTCAACAGGCAAACTCGGCAAGGCATTTAAGCTCACAAAGTTGGCAGGCGCTTATTGGCGTGGCGACAGTAATAATGAAATGTTGCAGCGCATTTACGGCACATGTTGGGGAAATGAAAAAGATCTGAAAAGCTATCTTCATATGGTGGAGGAAGCCGAGAAACGCGACCACCGAAAACTTGGTAGAGATATGGATTTGTTTCATCTTCAGGAAGAAGCTCAGGGTTCCGTTTTTTGGCATGCCAAGGGGTACACAATCTGGCAGTCGTTGGAACAATATATCCGCCGTCGGTTAACCGAAAATGATTATCAGGAAGTAAAAACCCCGCAAATTCTTGATAAGAAGTTTTGGGAACAATCCGGCCATTGGGAAAAATTCCGTGAGAATATGTTCGTCGTGCCAGATGAAGTGCCTTCACTTGAGGATGAAGAAACCGTGTTATCAGGAGAAGCGGAGCTGATGGCTCTAAAGCCAATGAATTGTCCTGCTCATGTTCAGATTTTTAAACAAGGCATTAAAAGTTACCGCGATCTGCCATTACGTATGGCTGAATTTGGTTGCTGTCACAGAAATGAACCACATGGCGCTTTACATGGTTTGATGCGCGTTCGGCAGATGACTCAGGATGACGCGCATATTTTCTGCCGCGAGGATCAAATCATCTCTGAAGCTGTTGATTTTTGTAATCTCGTAAAGCAGGTCTACACCGATCTTGGTTTTGAGGATGTCAGTGTCAAACTTGCTTTGCGCCCTGAAGTGCGTGCCGGCGAAGATGAGGTGTGGGATCGGGCTGAGGATGGTTTGAGAGCAGCCCTGAATGCCGCAGGACTTGATTGGGAAGAATTACCGGGTGAAGGCGCTTTCTACGGGCCCAAAATTGAATATCATCTGCGCGATGCAATTGGCCGGACATGGCAATGCGGAACATTACAGCTTGATTTTGTTCTGCCGGAGCGCCTCGATGCGTCTTATGTTGGCGAGGATGGGAATAAGCACAGACCCGTTATGCTCCATCGTGCGGTTCTTGGGACGCTTGAACGCTTTATCGGTATTATGCTTGAAAGTTATGCGGGTAAGTTACCGCTTTGGTTGGCACCCCATCAAATTATGGTTTGTCCGATTACAACTGAAGCCGATAGCTATGGTGTGACGGTTCTGGACGCTCTTAAAGCGGCTGGTCTGCGCGCCGGGGTTGATTTGCGTAACGAAAAAATCAATTACAAAGTTCGAGAACATTCGGTATCTAAAATTCCGGTAATTCTTGCTGTAGGTGGTCGAGAAGCAGAAGGACAGACTGTTTCCATGCGAAGATTGGGGTCCAAGGAATCGCAGGTTTTGTCTTTGGATGAAGCCGTGCAGATGCTTTCTGATGAGGCCACACCTCCAGATTTAAGAGCCTAGTTATTGTTTCAAGGCATAAATTCAATTTTTATCTGAAGGTAAACGCTGTTGCCTGAAATGGTTTGAAAGCCTTTGCGTCTATTCTCGCCTTTGCCGATTTTAACGATTGTGGTTTCTGGCAAAATTCCTCCTAAAAAAATAGAGGCAGGAAATTCAAATTCAAAATATCCGGTATGTTCACTTTGAGCATTTTCTCCAAAACTGAAGTCATCTAAGCGGTGATAATTCAAAGAAACACCATTTTTTGCTTAACATGACTTTATTATGGGCGCGATAAAAGCCATCTTGTGACGACCAAAGCACGAGAGCTTGGTTAATTTCTAATAATAATTCCAAATGGCTTAATCTAGATATTTGAATTTTTTGACCTTGTGATAGAGCCATATTTAAACCGGTTCTCGAATTATATCCTTCGTCCTGAACTAAGCCGAGTTCAATGGAAGCGGCTTTGCCCGCCTTTTTATGTTGATGAGGATCATCGAATTTTAAGGGGATAATATCCAACTTAGCCCAATCGGCTTTGAGACGGACTCCGACCTCAAACCATTGATTTGTTTGATTTGTTTGATTTGATTTCCCTGTCTGATGGTCACTGACGACGATATTTCCCGTAAGGGTTATGTTGGGGTGCCACCCATACTCAATATAAGTGTGATTTTCAGTAATGTTTCTAATGTCACGAAAAGGTGACGGGAAGGGGCTTTTTTCAACCTCTTCACGTGTCGCTTGATGAGTAAG
>CALKOC010000045.1 GCA_938091085.1 uncultured Alphaproteobacteria bacterium | reverse complement strand
TTCAATACCGAGCGCATATAAGTCACGCAAAATAGCATGCAACATAACCGGCTCAGGCGTCGTATGCTCAAGCGGCAATTGATAATCCCCAGCCTTAACACCGAGCGTTCCCATAGAAGCAGAAGACCTGCCAGCATGCGTTAAAATCTGATCAACAAAAGTCGCGACTGAAGTTTTTCCATTAGTTCCAGTTACCGTAAAAATCTGAGCTGGCGCAAATTTGAAAAACCGTTGTGCTAATAAAGCAAGCTGACGGCGTGGATTATCATCCCTAAGAACTGTCTCAACCCCATCCGGCAATTTACCATTAGGGAAGTCGACTTCAGGGCCTGCAAGAATTAATCGCGCACCATTTTTCACAGCATCGCCAATATATTTTGCGCCATCTACCACCGATCCGGGGAGCGCCGCAAACATATAACCAGGAAGAACATGTCGGCTATCCGCTGTTATACCAAGAATTTCAACACTCTTGTCCAAGCCGGTTTCGAGGGCATCCTCTTTGAGATTTTGACCAAGCAATTCATTGAGGCGCATCACAACACCTCCTTAGCTTTATGGACGATAAAACCCTCATCACCGGGCATATTGGCAGGTTGCGGCATGACACCCAGCAAAGGAGCGATACGTTCAACAATATCCGTCGACAATGGGACAACATTCCAGCCAGCCCCTGTGCCATAAACACCGTCAATCCGTTGCGGCTCTTGAAGAATAACTATGAAAGCATAACGCGGTTCTTGCGCTGGAAATGCGCCAAGAAAACTCGTCATAAGACGATTTGAGTCATACCCACCCGGCCCCGCTATTCGAGCTGTTCCAGTTTTACCCAAAATCATAAATTTTGAGTTTTTAGCATTTTTAGCCGTACCATGGGTGACGACAGCGCGCATAATTTGGCGCATGTGAGCGCTTGTTTCTTCAGATATTACGCGCACACCAAGAGGCAAATCATCATTAATAAGGCGCGGGCGATACATCACTCCGCCATTCACCATTGCCGCACCTGCCACCAAAGCCTGAAGCGGAGATATACTAATGCCATAGCCGTAAGAACTTGTTGCGCGCTCCACCTCACCCCATTGGTAAGGGAGTTGAGGCTTTGACAATTCAGGAATTTCCAATTCTGGCTTATCAATTAGACCAAGGCGCTCAAGAAATCCCCAATGCACTTCAGGTGCAACCGAAAGGGCTAATTGCGCAGATCCTATATTTGATGAATGGACAACAATCTCACCAACTGTAAGTGGACGCTTCTCACCATGCGGGTCTGTAATTTCATGCTTCCCAATTGAAATCGGCAGAGATGTTTGAAATGTATCCTTTGGGGTGGCCGCACCAGTCTCAAGCACCATGGATGCTGTAAATACTTTGAAAATCGAACCGAGTTCGTAAGTTCCCAAAGTTGCCATGTTAAACAAACGCTGATGACCAGCATTCCACGGGGTCAGATTAGGATTAAAATCAGGCAAAGACACCATAGACAAAATATTGCCATTCTTTACATCCATCACAATGGCACTCCCGCCAGTGGCAGAAAATTTCTCAATGCTCTTTGCCAACTCAGCGCGCACACTGTGCTGCACACGAACATCTAGCGTGACATCTAAGTTCCCGTTATGCACAGAAGGCTCTAAGTTACGATCAAGAAAAAACTCTAACCCGGCAAGCCCCTGCATATCGCTACCGACATATCCAAGCATATGAGAAGCCAATGGCCCATGTGGGTAAAAGCGTCGGTCGGCTTTTTGCATTTTCAATGCCGGATCACCCAACGTTAAGACCGCCTTGTATTGCTGCGGCGTTAAACCCCTCATCAACTCGACATAGCGAAGGTTGGAGTTCAAATATCGCATCGCTTTTTCACGATTGAAACCTGGTAACATTTCAGCAAGCGCGGCAATTGTTTCATCAACATTAGAAATTTTGCGAGCATCCGCTCCAAGATTATACGCGCTAATTTGGGTGGCCAAGAGGACACCATTGCGATCAACAATGATGGGACGTTCTTGCGCTGTCTGGGGTGAAACACTTCTCGTGGCCGACATCGGGCCGTCACCACCGACAGTTAAATCTGCTAGCCGCGCACCAAGCAGAACAAAAATAAGCGTAAAGACCCATATCGCCAACCAAATGCGCCGACGCGTAATATCAACCGCATGCCCCTCTAAATCGCCGAGGCGAATTCCCAGTTGAGCATTTGTTGCTTCAACCAAATCGCCGCCCGGACGTATCAGAGATGGCATGACTTCACCGCGCATCAAGCCCTCCTCTTTCGCCTGACAGCGTCCAGCCATTTTGCCAACCGCTTTGATTATCAGACTTAATATTTGCCTTCACGATTTGGTCTTCTTCGGAAATGATAAAGCTGTCCGGTGTCCGTATTTGAGTGGCAGCGAGAGGCTCAAGCCGCAAATGCATTTCGGATAATTTTTCAAGGCGTGCCGGATTATTAAGACTCACCCATTCAGCCTGCAAAATGCGGCGTGTCGTTTTCTCTTTCACAATCGCGCGCTCTGCATTTCTGATTGCTTTATATTCAGCATCCGCGCCATATCGAATGTGATAGACCATGGCAAAAAGCACGATAACAGAGATGAACATAACGATATTAACAAGACGGATCATGCGCGAACCCCGCTAGCGTCACCCGCTGGGGCTTTAAATAAAACATCCTCCAAAGGAAAGGCCGGGGCGCCTGTGCGTGTCGCTGCACGCAACCGAGCCGAACGAGAACGCGG
Source organism: uncultured Alphaproteobacteria bacterium (assembly GCA_938091085.1). Lineage (GTDB taxonomy): Bacteria > Pseudomonadota > Alphaproteobacteria > RS24 > RS24 > Micropelagius. Next base: position 15,848 of record CALKOC010000045.1, on the reverse strand, counting down.
GTTTATAGAAATTTCATCTTCACTAGCCTGAACCCCTTTTCGCGTCAGTTCCGTAAAACTCGGCGCAGGAGGTTGTGTCTCGGGTAAATGCCTTGAGGGGCGGCCAACACGCCCGGTCCGACGAGCAAGGAATTTTTTAGCAATTCTGTCTTCTAAAGAGTGGAAAGTAACAACAGCAAGTCGCCCACCATCGCCGAGCAGGTTTTCAGCAGACGCCAGCCCTCGCACCAACTCACCCAGTTCGTCATTCACATAAATTCTTAGAGCTTGAAAGGTTCTCGTTGCTGGATGAATTTTTTGCAAACCGGGCGGTTGGCCAATTGTCTGAGACACAATATCTGCCAACTCTAATGTACGGGAAATTTCTACATCACCACGCACACGACCAATGGCACGCGCTATAGCTCTGGCTTTTCGTTCCTCGCCGTAAAGAGCAATAATACGGGCAAGCAATTTCTCATCTATCGTATTAACAATATCAGCAGCGCTTGGGCCATCTTGCCCCATGCGCATATCCAACGGACCATCATGATTAAATGAAAAACCTCGCTCGGACTGGTCAAGCTGCATTGAAGAAACACCCAAATCCAGCGTTACGCCATCAACTTTTTGAAACCCATGCGCCTGTGCAAGCTCGTGCATATCTCCGTAACAACCATGACTTAACTTTAGGCGGTCACCAAACTGAGCTTGAAGGTTTTTACCCGCCTCAATAGCGTCCGGGTCACGGTCAATCGCAATGACAGCGCAATCAGCGGCTTCTAGTAGAGCGCGGGTATACCCACCCGCTCCGAATGTTCCATCAACAAAAATTTCTCCGTCTTGCGGAGACAGAGCTTCGATAACCTCGTTGAGAAGAACGGGAATGTGAGGACGCGTTTCGGGGTAACTTCTGTCATCATTGGTTTTGTCAGAACATACCCGGGTCATCATCCGCCTCCGGCTTTATCAGGGAGAGGTCCACCGGCAAGGGACCTCAACATCCCTCGATGTTGCTTGGCAAGTTCACGTGCTTTAGCCCTATGGTCATCAAAAATTTCTGGCTCCCAAATTTGAAACTTGGCGCCTAGCCCTACAAATGTGAGACTTTTATCAATACCTGCATGGTCAAGCAGAGCAGCAGGTAAAGACACTCGCCCGTCACCATCAAAATTTAACTGGTGACTGTCAGCAAAAAGAGCCGTTGCCAGCGCATCCCGCTCCTCGGAAAAGGGATCAAGTTGTCCAACCATCTGATTGACATTATCCATCAAAAGCTGACCACCCCCCTCTATCGCCTGCTCAGTAAACGAGGGATAGAGGTAAACACCGTTAAAACCCTGAGCCACGGCAGCCGCACGGAAGACTGAAGGCACGGAAACCCGCCCCTTCGCATCAATTTTCCCCGTAACTGTTGACATAAAAGCTGTCAAAACCGGTGCCTCCTCAATTTATGGCTCATTTAATGACCTTCACCTGTGCCAAAATGACTCTACTTGATACAATTCAGGCATGGTCCTAAATGGGATGTTTAGGGATAACATGGGATTTTATGGGATGTCAATGCGTTTTATTGGGATTTTATAGTGACTTAACTCTCTCTTTAGGGATTTATACAGACCACTCAAACCCATAAATGTTGAGTTAAAAGCGCCTAATTAAAAAAAGAAAAGGATAGACAGTCTATAAGCCGGGTTCTGTCCTTATGTGTAAACACATAATGTGCAGCCATTCATCTGGGATGCCCGTTACCGAACACCTCTTGCAACCTACCCAAGCGACAACCTAGGAACTGGTTATACGCCGCTTCTATTTGGTTTTGCTCCCGATGGGGTTTACCCTGCCATGCCCGTTACCGGCCATGCGGTGCGCTCTTACCGCACCATTTCACCCTTACCCTGACGGGCGGTTTGTTTTCTGTGGCACTTTCCCTCAGGTCACCCTGGCCGGGAATTATCCGGCATCGTGTTCCCATGGAGCCCGGACTTTCCTCCCCTATACAGAGGCGGCTGCCCGACCGTCTATCCAATTTCTGTCTATTGCTTCCGGCTTATAAGGTCAAGCAATCTTGCACAGCACACAGCATCAGCAATGCCATCAATTCGTTCAGAACGAAAGTGAAGTTGAAAGGCGCACATGACTGTCTGGGTTGCAGGACCGTAAACCCCATCCGGTGTAATCTGATACCCAAAAGCTCTAAGAGCCTGTTGGAGCTGTTCAACTGCTTGTTTGTTTTCCGATGCCTCACCTCTTTGAATTGGTTCTAGTTCAAAAAACTTAGGCGAGGACAAAGACGCTAAATCCTTCTCCCCACAATCTGACCAGAGGCCAATACCTTTTTGGGCAAGACCCGACCAGTCAAACAAAGAGCCGGGGTCTGTTTTGCGTGAGGGAGCCACATCACTATGCGCCAAAACTCTGTGTGCAGGTATAGGATGACGGCTGATAATATCCTGCGATAAATTAATTAATGCCTGCCACTGATGTGAAGGAAACTCTGGCCCCTCACCATTTTCATCCGGGCCAGGATGCGCTACTTCAATTCCGATAGAGCATCCGTTTACATCCGTTTCACCATCCCAAAAAGCTATGCCGGCATGCCATGCGCGTTCTCTCTCATCGACGAGATGATATACTTGCCCATCTTCATCTATGACATAATGTGCGGACACTTTACTGTCTGGATCGCACAACCTGTCCAGAGCTGATTGCGTGTTTGCCATACAGGTCGTATGCATAATCAGCATATTTACCTCGCTCCCAACGGGACGGGGATTATAATTGGGTGACAGACATTCAATCATTTGCATATTAATTTACCATTCGTGGTATGCAGAAACTGTAACCCACTATAGCTTTTTATTTCATATGGTTTAAGCCCATGACCCAAAAATCCTCCGCCACGCTTTTATTCGATCTAGACGGCACATTAGCTGACACAGCTCCTGATTTATGTGCCGCGATGAATTATGTCCTGAGCACCAAGGGGCTGGAACCCGTTCCCAACGATATTGTCAGAGGTATGATCGGCGGTGGTGCAAGGATGATACTTAAACGAGGTCTGGCTTATAGAGATGTTAGCCTAACAGAAGCTGAGCTGGATAAAGATGTTGAGGACTTCGTTGCTTGGTATATGGAAAATATCGACACCCACACAAAAATATTTCCGCATATTGAAAATATTTTACAGACCGCACAAAGAGCTGGGATTGGTCTGGCAGTTGTGACCAACAAAAGATTTGATTTGTCAGAAAAGCTTTTAACCAAACTTGGGCTATTAAAATATTTTGGCACACTGGTCGCCGGTGATACATTGCCTACAAGAAAGCCTGATCCTGGCATGATTTATGAAGCCATGAAGAGACTCGATGGTGACCCCTCTCAAACCATTATGGTTGGAGATAGCGCAGCCGATACACAGGCGGCACAAAATGCGGGCATCCCTTGCATTTGCGTTACCTTTGGATATTCTTTGCAACCTGTTCAGTCATTAGGTGCAGAAGCCGTCATTGATGATTACGAAACCTTCTATGATACAGTAACTGCATTGAGGCCCATGATGGGGCATCACCTATCAAAAATCTAAAATTAAAGAATGAGCCTAAACAGCGAGCGCCGTATCTAGCGCATCCTTTAATTCGCGCTTAAGAAACTTACCACTGGCATTTCTCGGTAAGGGGTGATCAAGAAACCAAATATATCTTGGAGATTTGTACGCCGCCATGGTCGCCTTACAATGGGCGCGCAAATCTTCAGCGGTCATGGTGACACCAGGTGTGAGATAAATTGCTACCCCAACCTCTTCCCCAAGCCTATCATCCGGCACACCGAAGACCGAACATTCAGCTATGCCATCAAATTTATAAATCGAAGACTCGACTTCTGCACAATAGACATTCTCGCCGCCTCTAATCAACATGTCCTTGGCGCGGTCCATAATATAGACAAATCCGTTTTCATCCTTGCGCGCAATATCGCCGGTATAGAGCCACCCGTCTCGGATAGTTTCTGCCGTCGCTTCAGGATTGTTGAGATAACCTTTAAAAATAGCGGCACTCTTAAAGCAGATTTCGCCTAACTCGCCGTCAGCCACTTCATTGCCATTTTCGTCAACAATTTTGGATTCATAAACAGCTATAGCTGGTCCAACACTTTCAGGATTAGCGACATAATAATCCTTAGTAATGGAACACATCATACCACTGCCCTCAGTCATGCCATAACCTGTGCCGGGTTTCCCGTTAACAAGCTTATCGTCAATTTTCAAAACCAAATCCGGCGGCACCTGCGCCCCGCCACCGCCCATCGTCGTGATAGAAGATGTATCAAATTTTTCGAAATCGGGGTGGGTAAGCACTTCGCGAGACATGACAGGAACACCAGTTAGCCCGTTGACTTTTTCTCTTTCTATAATTTCCAGCGCCTCTCTTGCATCCCATTTATACATATGAATCATCGTACCCCCCCCAATCGTGGCAGGTTGCATGACGCAATTATTCGCCGTTACATGAAATAACGGTGTTGTAACAATCGTAATGGGTGGGGGTTGAGTCCCATCATTCTCCATATCACCATTCAAACGAGCTGAAGAAATATTATAAACATAGGTACTCAGCACATATCCCATGAGCTGGTTGATACAGCTTCTGTGGGTCAATTGCGCCCCTTTAGGCCGTCCTGTCGTGCCTGATGTATAAAAGATGCAAGCATCGCTATCTGTATCAAAATCCGGCGTCGGTTGGTCACCGCCAAATGCTTTCAGCTCCGCATAATCTATGACATCCTCACCCGGATTTTCCATGCGGACGCCTATAACGCGCATATCAGGAAATCTATCTTGAATATTCGTAAAGCGGTCGTAGCGCTGCTGGTCGCATATCAGAATCTTGGGCTGGGAGTCCTCTAACGCAAATGCAAGCTCTTCTTCTATCCACCACGCATTGATACCAACAACGGCTACCCCAACATTAACAGCCCCCCAATAGGCGAGAGTCCATTCAGGAAAGTTTCTCATGGCAATGGCGATACGATCCCCCGGTTCGACACCATTCGCCAATAGCCAGTTGCCAATTGATGCAACTTCAGCATGGGCATCCTTGTAAAGCCATCTTTCATCTTCATAGATGATGTAGTTATTGTCAGCATGAGGCTCGGTAAGGCTCCACACATCTCTTAAAGTTGGTGGAGCTAGCGCAAAAGATTTAACTTCAATGCCATTTACTTCAGTCGTCGTAAGTGCGAACAGACTCGTTTCACTCGTCAACTCTGCAGTGACCTGATTAAGTATTTCATACATATTTTTGTTGCTCATATTTCCCCGCCACAACTCAAATGACTTAAAAAAACTCTAAAATTTACCGTAGGTTAGTTTGCATAGAAAAAAAATTCTATAATTAAATTGATATGCTTGACCCATTACTTGCAAAAAGGTGATAAGTCTTGTGGAATATGCATGTGAGATAATTATAGGGGAAGATTTATGAGTCTTGATTTCACTGGAAAAACTGTGATTGTCACCGGATCAGGTGGTGGCCTAGGCCGCAGTCACGCTTTAGAGTTTGCCCGTAGAGGCGCAAACGTAGTTGTTAATGATCTTGGTGGCTCCGTAGACGGGTCAGGCGGATCATCCGAAGCGGCTGATGCTGTGGTTAAAACCATTACTGATAATGGCGGCAAGGCCATTTCTAACGGCTCGTCTGTAACTGATGATAAAGGTGTCGCCAATATGGTTGAACAGACACTTTCAGAATTCGGTAGAATTGACGTTCTGGTAAATAATGCCGGCGTATTACGTGATAAATCATTTTCCAACATGCCCATGTCGGATTTCGAATTTGTTGTCGATGTTCATTTGATGGGAACTGTTAAAGTGACCCATGCCGTATTTCCAATAATGAAAGAACAAAATTACGGACGTATTGTTGTGACGACTTCATCTTCCGGCCTTTATGGTAATTTTGGTCAGTCTAATTATGGCGCTGGTAAAATGGGCGTCGTCGGCATGATGAACACGCTCGAACTTGAAGGTGCCAAATATAACATCCATGTGAATGCCTTGGCGCCGGTTGCTTGGACACGGATGACACAAGACTTAATGCCACCCGAAGCTGAAGCACTCCTGACACCTGAAAGCGTCTCACCTGCCGTGGTTTTCATGAGTTCAGATCAAGCACCAAGCGGGCAAATAATTTGTGCTGGCGCAGGCGTTTTTGCTGCTGCACAAATTGTTGAGTCACCAGGAAAATTGCTTGGACTGGATGCGGCTGCAGAAGATGTTGCTGCTAACTGGGAAGAAATTTCTGACTTAACTGAAGCCAAACCTCTGGGTATGGGTTTTGAACAATCGGCGAAATTCTTCGCGCTGCATAATCTCAAGCGCTAATTAGCTATCCGAAAATTGTGGCGGCCTTTTTTCAATAAAGGCCGTCACCGCTTCTAGATGGTCATCCGTCACATGAAGCTTTGCTTGCTCTATAGCCGCCATTTCAAGTGCCGCATCAAGTTCAGGCGTTTTAGCACTTCTAAGTAATTTTTTGGTTGCCCGCAACGCGGCTGTCGGTTGGGAAATAATTTTTGCAGCCATTTCTTCTGCTGCAGCCAATAAATCCTCATCAGGATATACTTCAGACACCAGACCCCATGACAATGCTGTTTGGGCATCAATAATACGGGCGGTGTAAAGCATTTCAGCTGCCCGTGATGCACCAATATTTTGCGGCAATATCCATGAACCACCATCGCCGGGAATAAGACCTATTTTCAAAAAGGTAGATCCAAATTTAGCAGATTGCCCAGCAAGACGAATATCACAAAGACCGGAAACATCATGCCCTAGGCCAACCGCGGGGCCATTGACAGCCGCAATAACCGGCACGGCACAATGCCAAATAGACCTGACAATTTCATGAACATTATTGCGATAATTATCTGCGATGTTTGCTTCAGAACCGGCAAAAAGGTTTTCTCTGTCACGCATGTCTTTGACATTACCACCAGCGGAAAAGGCTCGACCAGCACCTGTAAAGATGACGCATTTAATCGTACGGTCCTCGTTAATATCGTCAAATACTTTACGGAAAGCCTCACCATCGCCCGGCTCGCCAAGAATGTTTAATTGGTCAGGGCGGTTCATCGTGACGGTCATGACCGCCCCTTGCCGGGTGGTCAATAATGAGTTGGTCATATGATCTTCTCTCTAAGCGGCTTCGGAGGAACCAAAACGTTTGAGATGATAATCAATACTTCCCAGTTGTGCGTCAATGGCTGTGAGGCGTTTAAAATAGTGACCCACATTCAGCTCTTCTGACATGCCCATGCCGCCATGCAGATGCACCGCGCTTTGACCAATGTATCGTCCAGCTTTGCCGATCTGAACTTTCGCGCCAGAAGCAGCCCGTCTTCTCGAAGCTGCATCACCACCAACATGCATATTGACCATATATGTCAAAGAGACAGATTGCTCATATTCCATAAACATATCAACCATACGGTGTTGCAAAGCCTGAAAGCTTCCAATTGCCACGCCGAACTGGTTACGGGTTTTACAATATTCTACAGTAGCCTGATGGGCTTTATGCATTCCACCAATCGCTTCACCACAAATCGCAGCAATGCCATAATCTAAAGCCTCTTCAAGGAGCGGCAGTCCGGCATCCAATGTCCCCAGAAGAGATTCGGCGCTAAGCTTCACATTTTCAAAACTAATATCAGCGGCGCGACCGCCATCAATAGTCTCATAATCCTGAGACGCAACGCCATCAGCAGATTTATCAACGATAAAGAGACTGATACCGTCTTGTTGCCACCCTTCACCTGAAGTTCTGGCAGACACAATCAGATAATCTGCCCAAGGGCCGCCATTAACAACAGATTTCAGACCGCTAAGGACAAAGCCGTCACCATCTTGTTTGGCTGTGGTTTGAACATTAGCAGGGTTAAAACGACTTTTAGGTTCTGAATATGCCAGCGCCCATATTTTTTCACCACCAATGAGCGGCGGCAGATGCATGTCTTTTTGAGCGTCACTGCCATGACGCTCCAGCAACCCCCCGCAAAGGACAACAGTCGGAAGAAAAGGTTCAGTAACAAGACCTTTACCAAACTCCTCGGTAATAATCATGGTATCAACCGCCCCTCCTCCGAGGCCGCCAAGTGACTCGTCAAAGGGAGCGGCTAGCAAACCGAGTTCGGCAAATTGAGACCAATTTTCACGGCTCATACCTGTTTGTGATCGCACAATCTTCATGCGGCTGTCGAAATCGTAATTATCCTGAACGAAACTCTGAACCATATTCCGGAGGAGAGTCTGTTCTTCAGTAAAATCAAAATCCATAATTATCTGCCTTAAATTATATGCATTGGGTTCTCGGTTTATAAACCGAGAACAAACTTGGCAATGATGTTGCGCTGAACTTCATTTGTTCCACCATAAATAGCGGTCTTACGCATGTTGAAATAATTTTGAGAAACACCGTGACTATAATCAGGACCAACAAGATTATAATTCGCTCCCGTATCAAGCATCGGAATTTTTGGCAAACTGTATGTGCCGACGGCTTCCATAATCAACTCGGTCAGTTTTTGCTGAATTTCCGTACCTTTAATTTTGAGAATAGAACTTTCAGCACCCGGACCACGCCCCGCACTTTCAGCCGCCAATGTTCTCAATTCGGTATATTCAAGTGCGAGCAAATCAATTTCCAACTCGCTAATTTTTTTCTTAAAGTCCATGTCTTCGATGAGCGGCTCTCCATCAACAAGTTCCGCACAAGAAATTTCTTTAAGGCGCTTCACAGCATTTTTAGATCTTGCAACACCGGCAATACCTGTGCGCTCATTCCCGAGCAAAAATTTTGCAATGCCCCAACCATTACCCTCTTCACCAACCAGATTTTCAGCAGGTACGCGGACATCCGTCAAAAACACTTCATTGACTTCATGACTCCCGTCGATCGTGATAATTGGACGAACCTCAATGCCGGGGGAATTCATATCTATCAATAAGAATGAGATACCTTTTTGTGGCTTGTCTTCTTGCGACGTCCTTACAAGGCAAAACATCCAATCAGCATGCTGTGCCAATGTCGTCCAGATCTTATGACCATTGACGACGTAGTCATCTCCATCACGTTCTGCTTTGGTTTTGAGAGAGGCTAAATCAGACCCTGAGCCAGGCTCAGAATACCCCTGACACCACCAGTCCTCACCGGAAAGAATACGTGGCAAGTAATGCGCCTTTTGAGCATCATTAGCATAATGCATCAAAACCGGCCCCAGCATGGTGATCCCAAATGGCAATACAATAAGCGTATTAGCTTTGGCGCATTCGTCATCAAAGATATATCTTTGTGTCACAGACCATCCCGGTCCGCCAAATTCCTCGGGCCAGTGCGGCGCAACCCAACCTTTTTCTGCAAGAACACGATGCCATGACAAAAAATCTTCTTTTGTAAATTCTGCACGACGGCTTTCAGTCAAATGTTTAGGATAGTTGTCAGAAATAAACTGTCTGACCTCTTCTCTAAATGCATTTTCTTCAGGGCTGAAATCGAAATTCATTTTAATCTCCCGTAACAATTGCTGTTGTTATAAAACTTCTTTTTACAAAGAAAAGCAATAAATGACGCCTGCGTCATTTTTGTCATCTTTATTTTTTACCAAACCATGAAAGCCGGTCTGCAAAAGAGGCTACAGCCCCAAAAACAATGATGCTGGGAGGCTCTAATCCGGCAGCTTTAGCGTCAGAGGCCGCTGATCGTAAAGTAGAAGTCAGTACCTGTTGTTGGGGGGTCGTGGCCTGAGTGATAATCGCGACGGGCTCTTCAGGTGACCGCCCAGCCTGCATCAATTTTTCGGCAATAATATCAATCTTTTTCATTGCCATATAGACCACGATCACGGGTGTGGCCTTGGAAATAGACTCCCAATCGAGCAATTCAGTTTTTCCTGACCCGGCAAGGTGTCCGGTAACGAAGCTCACAGCGTGATTCACATCTCTATGCGTCACAGGAATTCCGGCATATTCTGGCCCTGCTATACCTGAGGTTACCCCGGGAATGAGGCGGAATGATATCTCCTCCTCGACCAGTCTCTCGACTTCCTCACCGCCGCGACCAAACACAAACGGGTCCCCTCCTTTAAGACGAAGGACTTTTTTTCCTTTTTTTGCGTGATGAACCAAACTGTCTGTGATGTCGGCTTGGTTCATAGAGGGTTTACCCCCCCTTTTACCGGCATAGAAAATTTCAGTATCTGAACCAGCTATAGATAATATGTCTTCACTCACCAGCGCATCATGGATTATGACATCTGCCTGTTGCATGGCATTAACCGCATGTAATGTCAGCAGTCCGGGGTCGCCCGGCCCAGCACCCGCGAGCCATACCCAGCCGGGAAGAAAAACCGGCAGACCGCTAATTTGCACATCAGGCAAAGGCGTGTCAGTTAATTTAAGCCGAATAATCTCTTGTTTTATTTTATCCATATGAGCCTTATACGAGCCAATCAGGCATGAATTCAACTCTCTATTGCTTCTGTTATTTACCTCTATAATGCGCTAAGTAATCAAGATTAGAAGAGGATTTTTGATGTCACAGGATAAACCCAGCCCCCTATTCCCAATTCCAGTCTCAAATTTAGTTCCGAACACACCAGAATTTGAGAATACGCCGCAAATAACGCCCACCGGCTTTAGAGAATATGATGCGCGCTGGCTTTTTCCTACTGAAATCAATTTATCTGGTATTCAAGCACTTGGCTTCGGTCTTGGAAATGTTTTGCATGAACTTACTGACAACCCATCACTTGTTGTCGGGCATGATTATCGCTCCTACTCACAATCAATCAAGCTGGCACTGATTACTGGCCTAATGACAGCAGGAGCAAAGGTGCATGATATTGGTCTTGCGCTTTCCCCGACAGCATATTTTGCACAATATGAATTGGATGTTCCCGGCGTCGCCATGGTTACAGCCAGTCATAATGAAAATGGCTGGACAGGTGTCAAGATGGGCGCCAACCGCCCACTAACATTTGGCCCAGAAGAAATGACAATGTTGCGCGATATGGTCCTCAACGGCACTGGTGTTTCCCGCGATGGGGGGAGCTATGTATTTGTTCCGGATATGGCAGAACGCTACATGGCTGATTTAACCAAGCGCCCAGCTTTTAAAAGAAAAATTAAAGCCGTACTGGCATGTGGCAATGGCACCGCAGGTGTATTCGCAACGAAGACACTCTCAGCACTTGGCATTGAAACTGTTGATTTGCATTGCGAACCAGATTTCACATTTCCGAACTACAACCCAAATCCCGAAGATATGGAAATGCTGCATTCTTTGAGTGCAAAAGTAAAAGAAACTGGCGCGGATATTGGTTTCGCATTTGACGGTGATGGTGATCGTTGCGGCGTCGTAGACAATCAAGGGCGGGAGATTTTTGCCGACAAAATGGGTGTGCTTGTTGCCAGAGACCTTGCAGCAAAACATCCAAATGCAAAATTTGTTGCTGACGTAAAATCAACAGGCCTGTTTATGACAGATCCTGTGCTTAACGAACTCGGCGCGGAGACAGTTTACTGGAAAACAGGTCATAGTTACATGAAACGTCATACAGTTGAGACGGGTGCGATGGCCGGTTTTGAAAAAAGCGGTCACTTCTTTTTTAACGCACCGATTGGACGTGGCTATGATGACGGGCTGGTGACGGCGATTACAGTTTGCGAAATGTTGGAACAAAATCCCGGCAAAAGCATGGCAGACCTAAACGACAGCCTGCCACAAAGCTGGGGTTCCCCCACCATGTCGCCCTATTGTGCCGATACGGAAAAATACGAGGTCGTTGACCGCGCCATTGCACATTTTCAAAAACGTGCCGATGACGGTGAAAAGGTTGCAGGACAATCAATCCGAGACTTGGTGACTGTTAATGGTATCCGCATAACTGTCGAGGATGGGACATGGGGGTTAGTTCGCGCTTCTTCCAACAAACCGGGTCTTGTTGTCGTTGTCGAAAGTCCGATTTCTGAAAACCGTATGCGGGAAATGTTTGCGGAAATAGATAGTTTGCTTTCTTCATGGCCTGAAGTTGGTGAGTATGACCAGAAGCTTTAAACTTAAAACACCGACCATAAGATACGTGCAGATGCCAGAAACAGGAAAAAGATAAAAATCTTCTCAAGTTTTTCCCGGTCAATCTTATGTGCCATTCGCGCGCCCATTGGCGCAGTGAGCGTTGTGACCGGAATAAGCAACAAGACTGCAAGCCAATTAACATAACCCAGAAAATATGGGGCGAGACCTTCTTTCCCCCAGCCGGAAACGACAAAACCGAGACTACCTGGCAGGGCAATAAAAATACCAAGTACTGCTGCCGTACCAACCGCTTTATGAATCGGATGACCGAACAAACGCATAATGGTGACAGAAAATGCCCCACCGCCAATCCCCATTAATGCCGAGAAAAACCCGATGAGTATAGCAACCCCGCGTTGCAACCAGATAGCGGGCATATCGCCATAAAGCGACTCGTCAACTTTGTTAAACATCATATTCAAGGCAATAAGAGAGGTCAGAACCGCGAATATTATTTTTAAAACCTCAGCGTTGAAATAACCCGCTAATAGTGCGCCGGAAACAACGCCTGTTATTAAAAACGGCACCCATTGGCGCACGACGCTCATATCAACAGCATCTTTCTTATAATGAATGCGTCCTGACTGAATGGATGTCAGCACAATAATTGTCAAAGAGGTTGCGACCGCAGCATGAATTTGATGTGCCTCATCAAGGCCAATAAAAATAAAGGTTTGAAACAGAACAGGCACAAGAATAGCCCCACCGCCAATACCCAATAGACCAGCCATATAGCCTGCGACAGAACCAGCTAGAATAAAAAGAGTAATGAGAACCGGCATTTCCAATTCAGGCATATTTATATCCTTTTTTTACTCTTTGCTCGGGGTTTTCATTTTAGTCAACAGCCTGATTCATATCATGATTGACATCATAGGTTCGCTGAACCGCTTGACGCATATATTGAAGTGCCGCGGATAAAACAGATGCGTCGGCTTCATTTTTTGGCGCGTTCTCACTCAAATATCGCCGCCATAATCGCCCGCCGGGTTGAGATTGAAATAATCCCATAAGGTGTCGGGTCAGAGCGTGTAAGGGAACCCCATCAGCGACCAGCTTTTCGGCATAAGGTATTAATGCTTCCACCACAGCCTCACGGCTGGGCGCAGGGGTATCATCGTTGAAAATCAAGCGGTCCACATCAGCTAGTATATAAGGCGTTTTATACGCAGCACGCCCCAACATGACGCCATCAACATGATGTAAATGTGCCTGTGCCTCTGACAAGGTATCAATGCCGCCATTCAAAATAATTATCAAATCCTGACGTGACTTTTTCAATTCATAGACGAGGTCATAGTTAAGCGGGGGAATATCTCGGTTTTGCTTAGGGCTTAAACCATCAAGCCAGGCTTTTCTGGCATGCACGATGAACACCTCACACCCGGCTTGCGCAGATAATTCTACCAACCGGAAAAGTGCTTCTTCAGGGTCTTGATCGTCAACTCCGATGCGGGATTTAACAGTGACAGGAATTTTAACTTTCGCACGCATAGCTGAGACGCATTCAGCAACAAGCTCCGGCTCCTGCATGAGGCACGCACCAAATCGGCCAGCCTGCACCCTATCGGATGGACAACCGACATTGAGATTGATTTCATCATAGCCAAAATCTTCACCAATCTTGGCCGCATCTGCCAGTGCTGATGGGTCACTGCCACCTAACTGAAGGGCAACGGGATGTTCGGCAGAGTTAAAAGATAAAAGATGCGCACGGTCGCCATGGCGTACCGCATCTGCGGTGACCATTTCAGAATAAAGCCGAGACTTTTTAGACAAGAGCCGTAAAAAATAACGGTCGTGTCTATCCGTCCAATCCATCATTGGGGCTATACAAAATCGATGAGTGCTCATGAGATAGATATGGCTCAAATAGCTCAGGATGTCTTGAAAAAATTAGCCAGATATAGAACCAAACATTCGCGTAAAGATATCGCGCACAGATTTTTGATGCTCTCTGAGTGTTTGTTCCAAATGAGCCATATCTGGAAGAGCAGAGCTTTGACATAACAACAAATTTAACGACTGAGAAAATGGTGGGTCTGCTGGCGTTTCAAGACACAGGCGGAAAATCTGTAGAAGACCCGAATAAAACGAAAAGGCCTCAGTCAGTCGGGTCGTATCATCAGGCGATAGGATATGTTCCGCGCCAAGCAAATCAAGGTTACTTTGGGTCGAAGTGCTTATGCGATCAGCAAGTGCCGCACCATGCATTAAGCAGAGACCTTGAGCAATAAATTCAATATCAACCAGACCGCCTGGAGCCTGTTTAATATCCCATTTGAAGTCACCTTTTTTGATATGATGCGCCTCAAGACGATTTTTCATATCTACAATATTGTGCCGCGACTCATCAAGATCACGTGGCATCTGAAAAACTTTTTTCTGTAAGGCATATATCTGGTTTGAAAGATTTTCTCCACCTGCAAGCACCCTCCCCCGCGTCAGTGCCATATGCTCCCAAAGCCATGCATTTGAGAATTGGTAATCTTCAAAACTTTTGATTTTCGTGACGAGAGGACCGGCATTTCCCGTTGGGCGCAAACGCATGTCTATATCAAACAGATAACCTTCAGAGGTTGGTGCCGTCATGGCAGAAATGAAACGTCGTGCTGCACGGCTAAAAAAGACTTCCATTGAGGATGTTGCCGTATAGGTCAATTCTTGTGCGTAATCTTCAGCCCCACAAACAATAATAAGGTCAAGATCAGAGGATACCGTCATTTCGCGGCTGCCAAGTTTACCTAGCCCTAGCACCACCATCTCAGCACCCTCAGGGAGCGATGCTTTTCCCAGCAAATCTTTCATTACAAAGTCATAAAGGAGGCGTGCACTCGCATCTGCAATTTTAGTAATATCCTCACCAGCGGCCAGCCCAGTTAATTTACCAGATAAAATATGTGAACCAATCCGAAAGATTTTTTCCCTATGCCAACGCCTAGTCGCATCCAGCATATCTTCAAAATGAGTTATACCGGACATATAACTCTGGAGATCTTTTAAAACCTCATCAGCATCCGGCAGTGGTAGATTGAAATTTGGATCAAGCAAACTGTCCAGCGTCACGGGGCGACGGCTCAATTGCGCAGATAAGCGTGGCGCAGTTCCAACAATATCGGTGATAAGATTAAGCAAATCAGGATTGGATTGAAAAAGAGAAAAAATTTGTATTCCTGAAGGCAGGCCAGTCAGAAAGTCGTTAAACCGTGCAAAAGCAAAATCCGGATCAGGGGTTTGCGACAAGCTCTTTAGGAGCCGAGGCTTTATCCTTGTCAGCAACTCCCGGGCGCGAGGGGTACGAACTGCAGCAAATCTGCCGCTATGCCACCCCCTGATTTCATCAGACATTTGCGCCGCCCGTTCAAACCCCATCTGGGAAAGTGTCTCCAATGTTTCTGGATCATTCTCACTGCCGACAAAAACAAGATTGCCCATCTCATTCGCCAGCACCTCACCTTGCTCAAACAGCTCAGCATAATGTGTTTGAACAGTTTTAAGAACTTCTATGAGTTGGCTTTTAAAATCATCAAGCGTTTCATAGCCACAGAAATCTGAAAAACTCTGTAATTTTTCTTCAGTTTTAGGAAGCGTGTGTGTTTGCTCATCTTGCTGCATTTGCAACCGGTGTTCTATGCCGCGCAGAAAATGATAGGCTGCCGTCAATTCATCTACAGTTTCGGTTTTAATCCAGCCGCGCTCAGACAGTTGCTTTAGCATGGGGCAAGTTTGAGACCCACG
>CALKOC010000044.1 GCA_938091085.1 uncultured Alphaproteobacteria bacterium | reverse complement strand
ACCAAAAATTTGGCTATGGTAAAATTGGGGAAATGGACGGAAATAAGCTGACTGTTCATTTCGAAAAAGCCGGCACCAAAAAGGTTATCGACAGCTTTCTCCAACAAGTCTGATAGAAATATTCAAGACATGCAGATTTGGAAAGTCATCCTCACAACCAATAATGTAGACACTGCAGAGGAGAGTCTTTCTCATGCCGGGGCAGGTGCGGTTTTTATTACAGACTCAGGAAACCAGACGCATATTGAAGCCTATTTTCAATCTCAGCCGGATTTAAACAGACTTGAAGAAATTCTTCCTCCACATCAAAATCTTGCAGCAGAAATTCTGCCTCCTTTGGATTGGGTAAGCCACAGCCAAACAGGCCTACCGGTTATTAATCAGCCACCATTTTTTATTTTTGAGACTCAAAACCGCCCTGAACGTCCTAATGGCTTAATTAATATTGAGTTACAGGCTGGTCGTGCATTCGGCTCCGGTCATCATGAAACGACCCGTGGCTGTCTAATGATGTTGGACAAATTATTGAAGCGCACGCGGCCAAAACATATACTCGACCTTGGTTGTGGGAGTGGTATTCTTGCAATTGCACTGGCAAAGGCCACACACCAGAAGGTAAAAGCCAGTGACATTGACCCCGAAGCTATTACCATGACGCTCAGAAACAGTAGTCTTAATCATGTCCGACAACTTATACGTGTATATGAAAGTGACGGGTTTAATCGGCTAGGTAATGACCAAAAGCCCTATGACCTGATAGTCGCAAATATTTTGACAGGCACACTCAAGAGACTTGCTAACGAGTTGACCCAAAAATTGGCCCCCGCCAGATATCCGGACGCTGGTGGCAGCCTTGTGCTTTCAGGCATATTAAATACTCAACAACGGCAAATTGTCGCCACCATGAGACAATTTGGCCTGCGCCTCCAAGAAAAAGTTATATTAGAAGAATGGACGACCTTATGCTTTCGGAGATAAGCTTTAATAATGCTTCAAAGTTTTGATAACAACGCACAGCCGGATCAAGCAGCCTCAAGACTGGCACTTTTACGTCTTGAAATGGCTAAAGCTGAAGTCCACGGTTTTATTGTCCCGCGCGAAGATGAATTTATGGGGGAATATGTCCCTGCGTGTGGTGAAAGGCTTAAATGGTTGACAGGTTTTGGTGGGTCTGCAGGCGTAGCTGTAATACTCAAAAATCAAGCAGCTTTATTTTTAGACGGGCGCTACACCTTAGAAGCTGAAAACTATATCGATACAGAAAATCTCTCTATTGTCCCCATCATGCAAGTGCCGGTTCAATCATGGCTCTCAGAGAAACTTGAGGCAGGAGATAAACTTGCATATGACCCAAAACTCCACAGCATCGCCCAGATCAAGAAACTCTCAACCGTGCTTGATGTCCAAAACATCACATTGGTACCACTTGAAAATAATTTAATTGATTGTATTTGGACGGATCGTCCAGCGCCACCAAATGGAGAAATTTACCCTCATCCCACTGACTATGCAGGTCTGAGTAGCTTAGATAAACGCGAGGAAATTTCAGCACAATTAATAAATAAGAAAATCGAGGCATTACTTATTACTCAGCCTGAAAATAGCGCTTGGCTTTTAAATATTCGCGGCGATGATGTGCCACGCACACCTTTTGCTCTTAGTTTCGCTGTTTTAAAAAAAGACGCATCTGTAGCTTGGTTTATCAATCCTGATAGAGTTTCCAGCACCCTAAAGGCGCACCTTGAGGGCGAAGTTGAAATTATCTGTCCCAAGGATATGAGAACATATCTTGAAAATCTAACAGGCAATGTGTTGGTTGACCCGTCACATACACCACAATATTTCAAAAATATTTTGAAAGATAAAATAGTTGAAGGCAAAGATCCTTGTAATCTAAAAAAAGCCTGCAAAAATTCTGTGGAAATTGAGGGTGCAATAGCAGCGCATATTCGCGACGGGGCGGCATTATGTAAATTTTTACACTGGCTCGACATCACTGCACCGACAGGTAAAGTTTCCGAAATTGATGCGGTTCGTTATTTAGAACAATGCCGACAAGAGACAGAGGAACTCAAGGATTTAAGCTTTGATACGATTTCCGGTAGTGGGCCAAATGGTGCGATTGTTCATTACCGAGTCAATAATGAGAGCAACCGTATTTTACAATCTGGAGAGTTATATCTCGTCGATAGTGGCGGACAATATTTGGATGGCACAACAGATGTAACGCGCACAGTACTCATTGATGGCGCATCGCCTCCAGATACTGCAATTGAGGCTTTTACCCTTGTATTAAAAGGCCATATCGCGCTGGCGACCGCCCGTTTTCCGGAAAAAACAGATGGTGTTCAGCTTGATGCATTGGCGCGAGCACCTCTTTGGGCAGGCGGGTTGGACTTTGATCACGGTACGGGTCACGGTGTTGGCAGCTATCTATCTGTTCATGAAGGACCTCAGCGCATTTCTAAAGGCGGCACGCAACCGCTAATGCCAGGAATGATTGTTTCAAATGAGCCAGGATTTTATCAAAAAGGTGAATTTGGCATCAGGATAGAGAACTTGCAATTTGTGACGCCAGCCGAAAAAATTAAAACTGGAGAACGATTAATGATGGGGTTTGAAGTTCTGACCCTTGCACCGATTGACAAAAGACTCATAGACGCATCGATGTTATCACCTCAAGAAATAGAATGGCTCAATAAGTACCATAAGCATGTCTCAGACACCCTCTCCCCACTATTAAAGTCAGAAACACAGATATGGCTCCAGCAAAGTTGCGCGCCACTATAACCCTGCTCAAGACTACCTATAGTTTAAATATCTTTGTCACAATCTTAAGTTGGTAGCACTCACCTATGCTAAGCTGTTATAAATATTAAATAATAAGGGGTGATAAACATCCCAAAGAAACATAATGAATAATAAAAAGAATATACGAAGTGCTTTCACAAATAAGCTGCGACCACTTCCAGAATTTAAATACGATATTGAAACATCTGTGAAGTTTCTATTGTCTTGTGCAAAGCAACGCCAATTTATTTCCTTCATTGAGTTTAATCGATTTTATAAAATTCCTGATCAAGACTGGCCATTGGTTTACCCACTGCTCTACAGACATCTTAATCTGGTGTTAAAGTATTGTTTCGAAAATAATTACCCACCATTAAGTGTTCTTGTAGTTGCAAGGGATATGAAAAAAAGTGGTGAAATGACAAAGAGACAAATCACGCGACTTAGTAAGGCTCTATCAAAAATATCAGGACAAACCTTCAAGCCCTACCGATGGAGTTCGAGATATGAATGACCTCATAAATTACAAAATTTATGTTTTGAAAGTGCGTCCAACATCACCATCTCGAAGAAAAATAATTTAAAGCAACTTAATGAGAACATCAGGCCGTAGAGGCAATCTCTAACCATTCATCTTCTGTCATTGTTTCAATACCAAGCTCTACTGCTTTTTTAAGTTTTGAACCTGCGCTCTCTCCTGCAACCAGAATATCGGTTTTATCTGACACAGACCCCGAAACTTTGGCGCCCATCATCTCGGCGCGGGCTTTAGCTTCAGCGCGAGTCATCCGCGTAAGAGTGCCGGTAAAGACAATAATTTTACCAGATATAGGTGTGTTATTCTCTGCTTCAGGTAAGGAGACAGGCGCCACACCAACATTTATCAATCCATTAACAATATCCAAATTATGTGGTTCACCAAAGAAGGTAAGTAATGACTCCACCATGGTGTCACCGACTCCATCTATTGATGCTAATTCTTCTTTACTCTCTTCATTCCCATTACACATGGAAACAATTGCATCTCTAAAACCCTCAAGTGTTTTATATCGCCGAGCCAATAGCCTTGCAGTTGTTTCACCCACATGGCGAATACCAAGCGCAAATAGAAAACGATCAAGGTCCGGACTTTTAGCTTGTTCAATAGCTTTAAACAATTTCGTAAGACTATCTTTAAGCTGCCCTTTGTTCTTTCCAGAAGTGTAAAGCCAAATTTCAGGAGCCTCATCCGCCAGTTGATATAATTTGAAAATATCAACGGGTGTTCTTAATAAATCATAAGACCAAAATTCATCAATTTGTTTATCCCCTAGCCCGTCAATATCCAGAGCAGAACGTGAAACAAAGTGTTTCAGCCTTTCTTTTGCTTGAGCAGGGCAACTTAACCCACCGGAGCATCGCTTCACTGCATCTCGCTCACCATCTAAACGTATCTCGTGAACCCCTAATGCGCCACATGCAGGACAATTTTCAGGAAACTCAAAGGCATGCGGTTCGCCAGTTCTTTTTTCAACAAGCACCTCAACAATTTGAGGAATAACATCACCGGCACGCTGCACAACAACATAATCATTCAGACGAACATCAAGGCGTTTTATCTCATCTGCATTGTGAAGCGTCGCATTGGAGACTGCTACGCCACCAACTGTGACTGTTTTAAGCTTTGCAACAGGAGTAAGTGCCCCCGTTCGACCAACCTGAATATCTATATCTAATAGTTGCGTAATGGCCTTTTCTGCAGGGAATTTATGAGCGATAGCCCAACGTGGAGCTCTTGAAACAAAACCTAGACGGCTTTGCCAATCAAGACGATCAATCTTGTAAACCATGCCGTCAATATCATAGCCGAGCGTAGACCGACGTTCTTCAATTTCCTGCCAGTGTTTATTGAGGGCATCCACATTATTACAAACTTTAAAATCTGGATTGACGGTAAATCCCCACGCATCAAAACATGCCATCATTTCTGATTGCGTGTTACCTGGCATCTCCGACATCTCACCCCAGGTATAAGCAAAAAACTTCAATGGGCGACTAGCTGTGATTTTAGTATCCAACTGCCGAAGACCCCCCGCTGCGGCATTACGGGGGTTAGCAAAAGTTTTACGTCCTTTATCTGATTGCTGTCGGTTGAGACTCTCGAAGTCATCATGCGCCATGTAGACCTCACCACGAATTTCGACAATATCCGGAACACCTTTGGGAAGGGTAATTGGAACATCTCTCAAGGTCTTAAGATTCTCGGTTATATCCTCGCCTACTTGACCATCACCCCGTGTAGCACCTTTGATGAAAACACCATTCTCATAACGCAAACTGGCTGAGAGCCCGTCGATTTTTGGTTCAGAGGTGTAGGAAATTATTTCAGACTCATCCAGACTTAAAAAACGCTTTATACGCGCGTCAAAATCCTCCAAATCCTGTAAATCGAAGGCATTTCCTAAGGAAAGCATTGGGACTGAATGTTGAATTTTACCAAACCCACTTTCAGGCGCTATACCGACTTTGTCACTTGGACTATCTACACGCTTTAAAGCAGGAAAACGCCTTTCAATGGCCTCATTTCTGAGGCGCAATGCATCATAATCAGCATCTGAAACATTGGGGTCATCATTTTGATAATACGCAATATCATGTTCAGACATTTCTTTGGCAAGCGCCATTAATTCTTCCGATGCCTGTTCACCTGTAAGCTCATCAACTGGGACAGTTCGCCATTTCATAACTGCCCTCCAAGCAATCTAACGGCAGCAGCCCGTGCTTCTTCTGTGACAGATGCACCCGCAAGCATTCTCGCAATTTCTTCTTCTCTATTTTGCGTGGATAGCTCGTCGACACGCGTCATCGTACTTTCATCATCTACAGATTTACTAATCAGCCAATGGTGATTGCCACATGCAGCCACTTGAGGAGAGTGTGTCACGACAAGGACTTGACCGTTCTTCGCCAGCAATTTCAGACGACTACCAACCGCTTCAGCGACGGCACCGCCTACCCCAGCATCAACTTCGTCAAATACCATGGTCAGGGGATCACTTGCTTCGGCCAGCGCAACTTTGAGAGCCAGCATGAAACGTGCAAGTTCTCCACCCGAAGCTATTTTGGATATTGGCCCCGCCGGCATTCCCGGATTGGTGCTCGCCATAAATTGTACGCTATCAATTCCCGTAGCCGTTCCCATTGATGGTTCAACATGACTGAAAGATGTTTGAAAACCACCACCATTTAATTTAAGAGGTTCTAGCTCTTTCATGACAGTCTTATCGAGCTTATCTGCGGCCTCTATACGGGTTTTAGAAATACTCAGCGCCAAAGTCTCATAATCTTTAAAAGCTTGGGCGACATTTTTTTGGAGTTCTACCAGCCTGTCCGCTCCGCTTTCAATATCTTCGAGTTGTTGCTGGATCATGATTTTAGTGGCCGGTAATTGATCAACCTGAACACCATGTTTACGCGCCAATGCTTTTAATCCAAACAGCCTTTCTTCGACTTGCTCCAACCGTTGTGGGTCATAAATCATATCCCGCGATGCATCGAGCAATTGCGTCTGAGCTTCATCTGCCTCAATTACAGCCCTTTCAAGAGCAGTAATTGTCGTATCGAGGCGACCTGCAGCCTGATCAGCAACTTTCTCCAATTGACGAAGCGCACCGTTAAGTGCCGACTGGAGAGCCTTATCACCCTCCATTAGAGCCAGAGCTTCAGAAATATATCCTGCAATCTTTTCAGAATTCATTAAAAGCGTGCGCTCTTCCGACAGCTTTGCTTCCTCACCCTCTATTGGATCAAGTTTTTCAAGTTCTTCAAGAGCGTGGCGAAGAAAGTCTTCTTCAGCAGCGGCACGATCGCTGGCATTTTTATAAAGCTCCAGTTGTTCTTCACATTCTTTAAGGTGACTATATTTTTCTTTAAGCTGGAGAACCTTATCCTGATGCCCGGCATAGGAATCAATCAGCGATAATTGAACTGGCCCATCAGTCAGAGATTGGCTTTCATTCTGACCATGGATTTCAACTAGAGCGGAACCAACAGTTTTAAGCAAATTAACACTCACGGGCGCATCATTAATGAAAGCACGGGAACGGCCGTCTTTACTCTGAACACGTCGTAAGATTATTTGCCCCTCACACGGTATGTCATGCTCCTGAAGAACGCGTGTAACACGTTTATCCTCATTAATATCAAAGGCGGCGGTAACTGTTCCTTGCTCGGCTCCACTTCGCACCAGCCCAGCATCCCCGCGCGCACCTGTGGCCAATGCCAATGCATCCAGTAAAATAGATTTACCCGCACCCGTTTCGCCTGTAAGCGTGCAGAGGCCCGCCCGCCAAGTTAAGTCGAGCTTCTCGATTAAAACAATATTTCTTATGGAAAGATTTACGAGCATCAACCCTGCGCACCTACGCTAGAAAATTGATTGCCAGAATTTTCTGAACCAAGAGGTTTCTTCTACTTCAGGGCTGAAATCCCGGTCTACAAGCATTCGGTAACTGTCCTTATACCACTCACTATTCGGGTAATTATAGCCAAGCACAGCAGCCGTAGAGCGTGCTTCAGACTCAATACCCAGTGTTAAATAAATCTCAGTTAGGCGGTGCAAGGCCTCTTCCACGTGAGAGGTGGTCTGGTATTTCAAGAGGACATTTCTAAAACGCTTAGAGGCTGCAATATAAAACTGGTTTTTCATATAAAAACGCCCAACCTCCATCTCCTTACCTGCTAGATGGTCATATGTTAAATCCAGTTTCAATATGGCATCGCGTGCATAATCAGTTTCAGGGTAACGCCTAATAACATCGCGAAGCGCTTGAACTGCAAGTTCAGTATTTTTCTGGTCTCTCGAAACATCTGAAATTTGTTCATAATAGCATTGAGCGATCAGATAATAGGCATAGGGAGCATTTTTGTTACCCGGATGGAGCGCCAAAAATCGACGCGCAGTCAATACTGCATCAGAATATTTATTTTGCTGATAGTAGGAATACGCCGACATCAACATTGCCCTACGAGCCCATATAGAATACGGGTGCTGGCGCTCTACCTCATCAAACTCCAACGCCGCTCGACGAAAGTTTTTATCCTTTAATGAGTCAAATGCTTGATTGTAAATCTCTTCAACAGACCGCTCGACATATTCCGGTTCATCAATGGTAGAAGAACAAGCAACCAGAGTGAACATAATAAGTAGCAGGGAAAGACGTGAAAGCATTTTAGAAATCATAATTCTCAATTATCGCATTATTTTGAATCGCAAGCCTGACTTTGAATGCATTTCATACTGAAAGCAAGCTTTTGAGACCTCTATAGAAAAAAATTCTTACAATAAAAAGTCTGCTTTAATGTCTGGGGATTTAAGCTTTAAAATACTAAAAAGTGAATAATTTCAGATAATTATTCAGCCGCAACAACATTTACAGCACTACGGACTTCAGGAGTGATAATCTCAAACGCATCATCATTGCTGAAAAGAGCTGAAAGGAGCTTATAGTGTAAGGCGTGACCTGACTTATGAGCATTGTAGCGACCAAGAATACGAACACCGGCAAGGTAAAGATCACCAACAGCATCAAGAATTTTGTGACGGATAAATTCATCAGAAAATCTGAGACCTTCATCATTCAGTACGCGGTCACCATCAATAACAACAGCATTATCTAAAGAGCCACCAAGAGCAAGACCGGCAGCGTGCATTGCTTGAACATCCTGAAGCATACCGAAGGTACGAGCGTTACAAATTTGGTCACGAAAATTATCACCCGAAAGAACAAATTCGCCCTTTTGAGTCCCAATAACAGGGTTGTCAAAGTCGATTTGTGCTTCGTAAACGCTTTCGTCATCTGGTATGAGTTCACAGAACTTGTCACCATCTTCAACACGAACAGGCTTTGTGATGCGAAGCATACGCCTTAGCTCTGGCAAATCTTGAAGACCGACCTTTTCGATAAGTCTTACAAATTCGCAGGAACTACCATCAAGAACAGGGACTTCAGCACCATCTATCTCAATAATTGCATTATCAACGCCCATACCTGCAAGCGCAGCCATTAAATGCTCAATTGTACCAACAGTATGGCCGAATTGATTACCGATAGTTGTACAGAAAGTAACCTGACAAACTTGACCAAAAAGTGCCGGAATTACAGCCTCTTCAGGGTTCTCAATATCAGTTCTAACAAAAACAACACCCGTGTTGGCAGGTGCTGGTCGCATGATAATTTTGACATCGGCACCGGAATGAAGGCCGGTTCCTTCACAGGAAACAGAGGTAAGTAGGGTCGTCTGGTAGCGCCCTTCTGCTGGCGCCAAACGAGCAAATGGCACAGCATCAAACTGTTCATGTATCTGTGCGACTGATACGGGAGGAGGTGCCATTTAAAAGTAACCCTTTAAGATTTCCGGTTATACCGGTTAAGATTTTTTCTTCTGATGTATCAAAAAATCACTCTTGGCATACATCACGTATTGTTTATTACTAAAGGACTATCGTCATTACAAATAACATATTGTTTCGATTTGTTACTTAGTTTCAGAAAGTTACCACCCTATGAGGAGCTGAATGGATCCTCACAGAAAACCTCATAGGGTGGGTAAGATTAATCCTGCCGGCGGAGAAAGGCAGGGATATCCAGTTGTGCGTCTTCGTAACCGGAAATCATATTAGGTTGCATGCTTGTTTGAACCATTGGTGGCTCAGGTGCATATGTAGGTTCAGCCGTCACTTGAAGCCCGCTATGGTCTGTTTCGCGGGGCGTAGGAATGACTTCCTCTGGCGGTACAACCGGATCATCAACTTCAATATCCACTTGATTATCAATGGGTTCCTGCATGCGTTCGCTAGGCCCTTCATGAGTCACAACAGAGTCGAATAGATTATTAATGTCGGTCGGATCAGTTTGTTCACTGACATCCCCATTTTCGACAATAGCTGTATCGGCAAGTTCAGTCTCTTGAACAGGTGTCGGAATCTGCTGAGCCTCAACCGGGAGAGCCTCTTCCTTAGGGGTTAAAAGAACAGACGTTTCATCATCATTTTTCCGTCCCCCTAAAACGCGCTCGAGAAAACCTCTAGAGCGTTTACGATGCCTAGTAACACTTGGCTCTTCTGGTTTTGGAACCAGAAAAGATGGCACAGATGCTTTTTCTTGCTCTTCTGCGACCATTTGATCAGCTTCGGGTTCTGACTGTTCTTCAATTTCCAGCATTTCAATATCATTATCTTTGACCAGTTTATCCTCGTCAGTAAATGATGTTTCCTGAGAAATTGGTGCAACCATTGCCTCTGGTCGTTCCATCGGAACTACGCGGGGGCCGCGCTGCACGCTTTCATCAGCGTCAATACCTGTCGCAACAACAGAAACACGAATAACACCAGCCAGGGCATCGTCATAAATTGCACCGATAATAATATTCGCATCGGTAGCAACTTCGCGTTTAATGCGGTTTGCGGCTTCATCAACTTCATATAGCGTCATATCCTGACCGCCTGTGATGTTAATAAGCACCCCACTAGCACCTTGCATTGAGTCGTCTTCAAGAAGTGGGTTAGCAATTGCGGCCTCAGCAGCTTCAAGAGCGCGGTTGGGGCCTTCTGCCTCACCCGTTCCCATCATAGCTTTACCCATCTCATTCATGACCATGCGTACGTCAGCAAAATCAAGATTAATCAAACCAGGTTTGGTCATCAAATCCGTAACACTGGCAACGCCTGAATGCAGCACTTCATCAGCAATAGCAAAAGCTTCAACAAAGCCGGTTTGCTCATTGGCTACTCTGAAGAGGTTTTGGTTTGGAATGATAATCAGCGTATCAACTTCTTTTGAAAGCGCATTAATGCCGTTATCTGCTGAACGCATCCGACGCGGCCCTTCAAATTCGAATGGCTTGGTAACAACGCCAATAGTAAGGATACCCTGTTCGCGGCAAGCGCGGGCAATAACAGCTGCAGCTCCCGTTCCGGTTCCGCCGCCCATGCCGGCAGTAACAAACGCCATATGCGCGCCTTGAATCTGATCGACAATCTCAGCCATCGCTTCTTCAGCAGCCGCCCTTCCTACCTCAGGGTCAGAGCCTGCGCCAAGACCTTCAGTAAGTTGCGCGCCAATTTGAATACGACGGTCCGCCTTGCTATTTGCAAGAGACTGGGCATCTGTATTGGCAACAACAAAATCAACACCCTCAAGACCTGCTGTAATCATATTATTAACAGCGTTACCACCTGCGCCACCAACACCGATGACGGTAATACGAGGTTTCAGTTCCCTTTTTGGAGGGACAGTCAGTTGGATACTCATGATTTTCTCCTTTCTTTCGAACACCCATTTGGGGTCGAAATAGCGCAATCAGGCCCTTCAGTAATATACACTGTGAGATCCATGACCTGAAGCATTTGTGTTCGGCAAAATTCCACCGAACGGGACAAACCGAAACTGGTTTGCGTGAATGGAAAGACAAAATTCATCCGCACTCTTTCCATGTTAAAAATTCCTTTTGAGCCATTTACCAGCTTTTCCAAGAAAAGACGGTAAGTTTGGTGTGGCTGGTAGCATGTCGTTTGAACGCCGTTTTTTATAGGCAATCAAACCAGCACAACTTGAAAAAGCTGGTCCTGCTGATGCCTCTGGAAGCCCGGAAAGCCTTATAGGACGGCCCATACGGACTTGTCGTTCAATCATATGTTGTGCAAGTTCACGAGCGCCTGTGAGCAAGGCACCACCCCCAGTAAGAACAGCCCTGGGGCAGTGAGATTTATTAATCCCACTTCTATTAAGATTGGCGAGAACCATCTCAAATGTTTCCTCGATACGAGGACGGATAATGCGGCTTATGTCGGAACGCTGAATTTTATGCAGTCCCTCCTCGCCACTTTCACCAATCAATGGCACATCAAATTGTTCATCATTTTCAATCGTTTCACTCAAAGCTGAACCATAAAGCGTTTTGATTCGTTCTGCTGTTGCCAACGAAACACCCAATCCTTGGGCAATATCGGCGGTGATATGGTTCCCACCAACAGCAATAGACCCCGTAAAAACAGGTGCACCACTATGGAATACCGTGAAACCCGTCGTACCCCCGCCCATATCAATAGACAAAGAGCCAAGTTCCATTTCATCTTCAACCAAGCAGGCCAAAGCACTCGCATAAGGTGTTGCAACAAGCGTATCTACCTTGAGATGACATTTTTCAATGCACGCAAGAAGGTTTCTCACCGGACCGACAGGTGAGGTAATTGCGTGGGCATTTACTAGCAACTTTTCACCAAAAAGCCCGCGCGGGTCATCAACATTAAAACTATCATCAACCGTGTAGCTGACAGGA
The DNA here is from genome assembly GCA_938091085.1 of uncultured Alphaproteobacteria bacterium. Classification (GTDB taxonomy): domain Bacteria; phylum Pseudomonadota; class Alphaproteobacteria; order RS24; family RS24; genus Micropelagius. Next base: position 11,865 of record CALKOC010000044.1, on the reverse strand, counting down.
ATAGCGTGAAGCACTTCAACCTCAGGAGATTGACATTTATCACGAGCAAAAAGGAGAGCCTGCCCCATATGCTCATCATTAACTGCAAAGCCATTTAGATTGAGACTAATTTTATAAGAAGAGCTTGCCAATTTAGGTGAGGTAACACCAACCACGACTTTTTTAACAATCATATTCGCCATGCGTTCAGCCGCGTCTATCGCTTTACGGATGCTTTTTTCCGCAGCTTCCATATCCACGACAACACCACCGCGTAGACCTCTCGACAACTGATGCCCTACACCAATGATCCGCATAGCTGTTTTGCCACTATCCTCATCAATAATTTTCTGAGCGATAAAGCAACTCACCTTACTTGTGCCAATATCCAAAGCTGCAATCACGCCACTCCGGTAATCAGTGTCCCTGTAAACACTGGCATCTTTTTGAGCTGTGAAAGGCGAAACAGGAATATTCATGTATTATTCCTTTTTCTAAATAGCGATGTAATTGGCAATGGGCGAGCACGTAAAACAACACGGTCCGGCAAGCGCAAATCAATGACACGCCCCTTCATGGCGAGAACCTTTTTATCGCGCTCCATATCCATTAAGAGGTTAAGCGCATTTTTTACTTTTTCAGCTGGCAGATGAATCGACCCGCCATGATCAAGATAAATCGTCCACCGGCGGTCGCTGATACGTTCTGCGCCAATCATGCGGTTTCTGACTACCGGATAGCCTGACAGCAAATCGAAAAGTTGTGCAGCAGTGTGTTCGGATTTTTTACCACTGACATAGGGCAGCGTTTGATATTTATCGAGGCTGCGGGTTTGAATGATAGCGCCTGTGCGGTCAATCAAAGACGTATTTTTATTATGCTTCCACAATGCAAAAGCTTTTCGTTCTTCAATTTGGATATGCAGAAGATCCGGCAGAATTCTTGTCACTGTGGCTGACTTCACCCATGGTAAATTTTCCACACGCACCCGCGTCGCATCCAAATCAATTTTAAAAATACTTTCACCAATGCGAGCTTTCACCACGCTACGAAGTTCAGCACGCCTTGTGTTGAAGCGCCCCTCAACCGTCACATCCCTGAGGCCGAAACCACTTTTTTCTAATGACTTATGAGTCACTGCGGTCACATTTTGAGCGAGTTTGGTGCTAAACTTTTGAACCGACCCATTCAACATTAAACCAGTAACGATAAAAGCAACAATCAATCCGCCCGCAATAACCGGCAGGATTGGTGCATTTTTCAAATAGCTGACAAAACCTTGCAGAGACAAAAATATTGGTGCGATAAACTTCTTATGAAACCACGCCTTCATTTCTGAGATAAAGTTTGAGAGTTTTTGTTTTATCTTTGACATGAGGAATCCTCCACCATCCAGCTCACTAGCTCTTCGTAGCTCACGCCTTCACAGGCAACCATTTCCGGCACTAAAGAAAGCGGGGTCATACCCGGCTGGGTATTCAGTTCCAAAATAATCAGCCCATAGCCGTTATCTTTGTCGTCCAATCGGAAATCAGTGCGCGTTACACCTTTACACCCAAGCGCATTATGCGCTGTCAGCGTTTGTGCCTGAATTTCCGCGCGAATATTCTCAGAAATATCTGCCGGCACAATATGAGTTGAACCACCCTCAGTATATTTGGCATCAAAATCATAAAAATCATTGCTGGCTCTAATTTCCATAACTTCGGAGGGCTTACCTTTCCAGACCGCACATGATAATTCACGACCCGGCACAAAAGCTTCGACCATTAACGGCCATTCAGAATTTTTTAAAATCGCAGGAACAGTCTGTGTCGCATCTTTTACTATCTCAATGCCAACACTTGACCCCTGATTAATCGGCTTGACCACATAAGGCGGTACCATCGGATGATCGGAAACATCACCCGCAAAAACCTTCATATCCGGCGCAACAGACAAACCCGCTTCAGCAAAAATCTTTTTGGCTTGAATTTTATCCATCGCCAAAGCTGAGGCCATTATGCCCGAATGTGTGTAAGGGATTTCCAGCAATTCAAACACACCTTGAACAACCCCGTCTTCACCGCCAACACCATGCAGGGCGTTAAAAATGACATCAGGGTTTACTGCTAGTAATTGTTCAGCAAGATTCCGTCCTGCATCAATTCTACTGACTTGATAATTCGATGCCTCAAGAGCTTTGGCGCATCCTTCACCGGAAATAAGACTAATGTCGCGCTCCGGCGACCAGCCTCCCATAACAACGGCGACATGCTTCTTCGTCATTATATCGCCTCCCTTCCTATGCGTTTAATTTCCCATTGCAGCGTAACGCCTGAATGGTCCTTCACTCTTTGGCGCACAACTTCACCAAGTGTTTCTAAATCTGCCGCAGAGGCTTCACCGTGATTAATCAAGAAATTACAGTGCTGCTCAGAAATCTGAGCATCCCCTTGGGTCAAACCGCGACATCCGGCGGCATCAATCAGCTTCCACGCCTTTAAACCCTGAGGGTCTGCGCCACCTGGGTTTTTAAATGTACTGCCACCTGTCCGACTTTTGATTGGCTGAGTGTCTTCACGTGACGCACTTATCTCATCCATTTGGGCAAGTATCTTCGCCTTGTCACCCGGCACAGTTTGGAAACGTGCACTGGTAAAAATTAAATCTTTAGGCAAAGCACAATGTCGGTAATCGAAGCCCATTTCTTGTGCTTTGATTTCATGACGATTGCCTTTTCTGTCATACGCATAAGCGTGCGTCAGAACCGTTGCCGTGTCATTACCATAGGCGCCAGCATTCATGCGAAGTGCACCACCGATAGTTCCCGGAATTCCGCGGAAAAACTCGAGACCAGATAATTCAGCCTCAGCTACCTGCTTAGAGAGCATTAAGTCAGGAACAGCTGCCCCAGCATCAACCTGACCGCCATCGGCAATCATAATATCGCCAAATGATCTACCGAGCTTAATCACTACCCCCGATACACCGCCATCACGAATAAGTGTATTCGAGCAAGCACCCAGGACTGTCACAGGAATTTCCTCAGGGCAGTTCGCTAAAAATACCTGTAGGTCAACTTCGTCAGCAGGAGAAAAAAGAATGTCTGCACACCCACCAACTCGGAACCAAGTTACATCCGCAAGCTCAACTTGTTCTCTGTAACTCCCTCGGACTTGTGGAAGGCGCGCTAAGATATCGGCATTCTTCAAGGCGAGATTCATGCGCTCTCCCCTTTCAATTTAGCTAACTGCTTGGGAAGATCATTTGCCCATTGAGTAATACTTCCAGCACCCATGCAAATCACAACATCGCCGTCACCAGTCATATCAGAAATGAAACTCGGTAAATTTTCAGGGCTATCCAGAAGCCTCACATCACGATGACCTTTGGCAATCATATTGGCGACCATGGCTTCTGAGCTAACACCTTCAATTGGTGCTTCCCCAGCCGGAAATACCGGCGCGACGATAACGCTATCAGCATCATTGAATGCTGTGCAGAAATCCTCAAACAAGTCACGCAAACGGGTGAAACGATGCGGTTGAACAACAGCCGTTACTCGACCGCCTTTAGCTGTAGCCGTGGCACGAGCACTTTCCAGCACGGCGTTAATCTCAACCGGGTGATGGGCGTAGTCATCATAAACCTCAACACCTTGCCATTCGCCTGTTAGTGTGAAGCGTCTTTTAACACCTCCAAACTGAGCAAGTGCTTGTTTGATTGCTTCATCTGAAACGCCAAGCTGTAATCCCGAAGCTATGGCAGCCAGTGCATTTTGAAGATTATGCTGCCCAGGCATCGGAAGAGAGAAGCCTTGAATTTCTCTAGATTGATTAAGCCGACGATCAGATATTACGACATCAAATATCGTCTTCTGACCCTCTACCAAAATATTAACTGCGCGAATATCTGCCTGTGGAGAGAGGCCATATGTTGTTATGCGCCTATCGGAAATTCGCCCCATTAGGTTTTGAACTTCTTGACTATCAATGCACATCAAAGCAGCACCATAAAAAGGAATGTTTTCTACATAACGCGCAAATGCATCTCTAAGACCGTCAAAACTTCCATAATAACTAAGATGTTCAGGGTCGATATTTGTTACAATACCAATAGTCGATGGCAGGCGAACAAATGTTCCGTCGCTTTCATCTGCCTCAACAACAATCCAGTCACCTGAGCCAAGACGCGCATTCGTTCCATAAGCATTAATAACCCCCCCATTAATAACCGTGGGGTCCAGCGACGCACTGTCCAGAACAGCTGCAACCATTGAGGTAGTGGTGGTCTTACCATGCGTACCAGCAACAGTTAGGCAGTATTTTAGACGCATTAATTCAGCCAGCATTTCCGAACGTCGGATAACGGGAATGCTTACTTTTCGCGCGGCAAGAACTTCGGGGTTTTCGTCTGTCTTTATAGCCGAAGAAATTACCAGCAGAGCAACATCTGCCATATTCGATGCATCATGGCCTTTGAATATTTTAATGCCCATATTGCTTAGTCGCTGGACATTTGAATTCTCACTAACATCTGACCCTTGAACTTGATAACCAAGGTTATGCATAATTTCTGCGATACCGGACATACCAATACCGCCAATACCTACAAAATGGACACAACCAATGGCGTTGGGATGAGATGGCATGTCGTAAAGCTCGGTCATACGGCATCCCCAGATATTTTTACACCATCCCTGTAACCAGAATAAGTCTCGACAAATTTAGCAAGATTTTCGGTTGCCTGAGGCATGGCACGCGTTTTGGCAGCCCGCGCTGCAGCTTCAAGTTTATGAGGACTTTCCATAAATTCGCTAATCATCTCAGCGAGCTTTATTGGTGTGAGGTTTTTCTGATCCACAACCCAAGCCGCCTCATGATTACTAAGCTGTAATGCGTTTTTCTTTTGGTCCTGATCAATCGATTGAGGCAATGGCACCAGAAGAGATGGGCATCCAATCACCGCCATCTCACTGATGGTCGACGCACCTGATCGGGAAATGACGAGATGCGCTTTCACAATCCGACGCGGCATATCATCGAAGAAATCACGTAATTCCACATCAATGCCTAAAGCACCATAGGCTTGCAAAGTTGAGGCAAGTTCATCCTTGCGACATTGCTGAACAAGTTTTAAGCGATTCAATTTTTCTCTCGGGATTAAAGAAATTGCTTCCGGAAGAAGTGTCGAAAACACACTCGCGCCCTGACTACCGCCAAAGACAAGTAAATTAAAAGTGCCGTTCACATTGTGTCTTGAATAGACATAATCCTTATATCTTAGAACCTCAGGTCTAACAGGATTACCTGTAACAACCATTGAACCTCGACTGCTGGCAGGGACATGCCGTGTGCCTGGGTAAGAAGCTGTAATGCGAGCGCCCAATAGACTAAGCATTCTATTCGCTCGACCGAGAACCGCGTTTTGTTCATGAATGGCAATTTTACAAAATAAAAGTCGTGCCGCCAGCATAGGTGGAAAACTTGGATATCCACCAAAACCAATAACGGCTACCGGCCGGTTTGAAATCAAAATCATCATGGCCTGAAATACACCCAATAAGATCTTGAGAGGTGCCAAAAGTTTATTTGCTTTTCCACCACTGAAAATCGAGCCAGAGGTAAGTAGTTGCAAGTCGATGTCGTCGGTTTGGCTGGCATACTTTTTGGCTCGCGCATCAGTCAAAATGACAGTTTTAAAATTTTTCTTCTGTAAGGCGCGCGAAAGGGCAATAGCAGGGAATAGATGCCCGCCGGTACCGCCTGCCGCCAAATATATTATTGGCTTGGTCATATGGCACCGCCCTTCAGGTTGAATGTTTTGTGTAAAGGGATTTCATCTGCAGAGCCGTCGCTAAGAATACGCTTCTGTCCGGATGAATGGCGCGTAAGTGATAAAATCATGCCCATTGTTAAGGCCAGCGCAAGCAGTGAAGACCCGCCGTAAGAAATAAACGGCAATGTCATACCCTTGGGTGGCATGAGGTTAAGATTAACAGCCATATTGATGATTGTTTGCATGCCGAACAAAATAATCAGCCCTGTCCCGGCAAGCTGTATCCAATGATCACGACTATCCCTCAGGCTGATAAGGCTCCTTAAAATAATCGCTGCAAAAATACAGATAATTAACAAGCCGACCACTAAACCAAATTCTTCAGCAGCTACCGCAAAAACATAATCTGTATGACCGTCGGGTAAGACATGTTTAATTTTTCCATCACCTGGTCCTGTTCCAAAAAGGCCGCCATTTCTGAATGCCTCGAGAGCTTTATCCGTTTGATACGTGCCACCCAGAGAAGGATCCAGAAATCTGTCTATCCGGAATCTGAAATGGGGAAATGACTGATACAAAAACACCAACAGGCCAAGACCGGTTACAGACATGGCTGAAAGAAATAAATAAGAACCGCCCGCAAGAAAAAACATCGCTGCCCAGACAATGGTCAGTAAAATCATTTGACCAATATCCGGCTGCAGAGACAGCAAGAAGCAAGTCACAATCAGCAAAGCAAAACCTATAAGACGACCGGAAACATCAAGCCTTGTATTCTGCATGGCAAAACACCAAGCAACAGCGACAACAAAGCAGGGTTTTAAAAATTCGGAAGGCTGTATTGAGAAGCCCATCAATCTTAACCAGCGCGTAGAACCTTTAATCTCGGATCCTATTGTTAGCGTTAACAACACGCCACCAAGTGCAAGAACTCCCAGCCCCATAGCAAGCCTACGAATTTGCACAGGCTCCAACAAAGAGACGATTATCATTCCCACAAAAGCCATAGCGAGAAAAACAATCTGACGATAAGCAAAATGATAAGTATCAATCTCAAGCCTATGCGCGATGACAGGGCTAGCGGCAAAGGTCATCACAAAGCCAACTATCATTAAGGAGACAATGCCGAGCAAAAGCCAACGGTCAATTGTCCACCACCAATTTGCAAGAAAATGCCTATCTGTACGTCCAAAGCCAATCATGCAACTGCCCCCAGACTTGAGATTTGTTCATTTACCAGCTCACAAAAAGCGGCGCCGCGTTTTTCAAAATTCTCAAACTGATCGAAGGACGCGCAGGCCGGCGAAAACAAAACCACCCCACCGCCAGCTGCAAGTGCATCTTTCACAGCCTGAGGCACTGCTTTGTCCAAAGTTTCAGAAACCACATGCGGCGTATCTGAAAGAGTATGAGAAAAGACTTCCGAAGCTGTGCCAATTAAATAAGCGCAGGCGATACGATTAAAATAGGGGCTTAGTCGGTCAATACCGCCCTCTTTAGAAATGCCACCTGCAATCCAGTAAATTTTTTCATAAGTTGCTAAGGCATGAGCTGAGGCCTCGGCATTTGTGGCCTTGCTATCATTTACAAAACGAACTTCGCAGTCCTCAGCGATAATTTCTCCAACAGGTTGCATACGATGCGCGAGCCCCTGAAAACTAGCAAAGGCTTTGATAACATCATCTCTAGCGGCTCCTGCGGAAAGAGCTGCGACATAGGCCGCGGCAGCATTCTGACCATTATGCGCACCTTGAAGTGTAGCAATGCGCGACAAGTCAACAATCGGTCCCTCTTGATCATAAAGCCAACCATCTTGGCAAAAAACCTTCGCGCTTTTTTCTGCCTGTCCAGAAATTCGGACACTAACAATGGCATCATTTTTTTCTGCTATTTTTGCAAGTTCAATTTCATCCGAGCCATCTATACCAATAATAGCTGTGCTACCCGGCAGAAGGTTTTCAAACATTTGCCATTTGGCCTGAATATATCCTTGCATTGACCCGTGACGGTCAAGATGATCAGGACTTAAGTTTAATAGCACGGCAATATCCGGGCTAAATCTTGGTGACAAGTCGATCTGATAAGAAGAAAGCTCTAACACATAAATTGTATTTTCTTCCGCCGGACTTAGGGTAAGAACTGACTGACCAATATTGCCGCCAAGTTCAACTTTCATTCCGCTTTCAGACAGCAAGTGTGCAGTTAAGGCTGCTGTGGTTGATTTCCCATTCGTTCCTGTAATCGCAATGACTTGAGACGGTGCAGGAAAAGTAGTGCGTGCTTTTTGAAAAAGCTCCATATCGCCAATAATAGGAATAGAGGCTTCTTCGGCCACAGTTACAACCTTATGAGGCGCAGGATGTGTAAGAGGCACACCCGGGCTTAAGACCAGCGCCTCCACGCCTTCCGGCATCGGAATGAGTTCTTGAATAACCGCACCTAAATCAGCGGCAACTTTACATTTTTTTTCGTCATCATCCCAGGCTGTGACTTTGACACCCCCCGCCCTCAAAGCACGCACGGCTTCAACCCCGGTGATACCGAGGCCAAAAACAGCAACATGAGTGTAAGGAGCGGTTATTTTTATCATCTTACCTCAGCTTCAATGTTGAAAGCCCAATAAGGGCAAGTATCACGGCGATAATCCAGAACCGGATAACAATGGTTGGCTCTGCCCATCCACGCTGCTCAAAATGATGGTGGAGTGGCGCCATGGCAAAAACACGCTTGCCGGTCATTTTAAAGGAGGCGACCTGAACAATGACTGACAGTGCCTCAAGAACAAACAGCCCACCTATAATGGCGAGAACAATTTCATGTTTCGTCGCAACTGCTATGGAACCGAGTGCGCCACCAATGGCAAGCGATCCCGTATCCCCCATAAACACCATGGCAGGAGGCGCGTTGAACCATAAAAATCCAAGACCGGCACCTATCAACGCTGCGGTGAAAACAGCCAGTTCTCCGGTGCCGGGAACATAATGTATTTGCAGATAATCTGCGAAAATCGCATTGCCGACCAGATAGGCAATTAAACCGAAGCTTGCCGCCGCAATCATACTCGGAACAATAGCCAAGCCATCCAACCCATCGGTCAGATTGACAGCATTAGAAGAACCAACAATCACAAAAACCCCGCCAAAGGCAAAAAACCAAATGCCAAAATCAATCAATAAATCCTTGAAAAAAGGCACAGCAAAACCGGTCGATAAGGATGTGGGCATGCTACTCGACAGACACAACACAATCACCAGTGCGACAACACTCTCTATTAAAAGCTTCACACGGCCAGAGACACCTGCGCTGTGCCCGCCTTTAATTTTACTGTAATCGTCGGCAAATCCGATAAGGCCAAAACCTAGCGTCCCGAGCATCACAATCCACACATAAGGATTGGATAGATTGCCCCATAACAAGGTCGACAAGCTGACAGCAACCAGAATCAACAACCCACCCATTGTAGGCGTGCCAACTTTTGTAATGAGGTGTGATTGCGGGCCATCTTCACGTATAGGCTGCCCCTTACCCTGCCGCATTTTTAACCGGTCAATCATCCACGGACCGATTAAGAAACTGATAATCATTGCAGTCATGACAGCACCACCAGCACGGAAGGTGATATAATTAAAAACATTACTTCCTGGAATGGCATCGCCAAAATACTGCATAAGATAGTACAACATCAGCTAATCCCTCCTTCATTTTGAACTATCGAAGTGCCGAAGCCTTCCTCAACGTCCAAATCAATCAAGCACTTAACCAGCTCAGATAGGCGCATACTATTTGAACCTTTAACCATCACAGCATCTCCAGCATGCACCTCGGATGTCAGGAAACTTTTCAAGCCATCAACACTGGCTGCATGAGCGCCGCGGCGACCACCGGGAAGCGCGTCCTGCAGAAGTTTCATCTGACGTCCAACCGTAAAAACAACATCTACATCGGTGTTGATAATATGCTCGACAAGGTTTTTATGGAGCTCATCACCTTGGCTACCGAGCTCTTTCATATCGCCTAAAACGGCTATACGTCTGCCCTGACCAAGGCGTGGAAATTGCCCTAGAGTTTTTAAAGCCGCAACCATAGACTCGGGATTAGCGTTATAACTTTCATCAATCACAACCAAATCACCATCTGACAGAGAGATGTTATGCCGACGTCCCCGCCCGTCCATTGCCTTCATTTCACCGAGTGATAAAACCGCGCTGGTCAAATCCTCCTCAAGAGCTTGGACAGTTGCGAGAATAGACATGGCATTAACAATTTGATGATGACCCGGCGCACCAATTCGGAAAGTCACGGGTTGACCGGATATATCAGCACTCACACAACTGCAGTGGTCATGAAGTTTAAATGAAATCACCCTTACATCAGATGCATCGTTTTCGCCAAAAGAAACAACCCTTTCCGCACCCGCATCTTTGGCAGATTGAGTTAGCAAACTTGCCCACTCACTATCCGCAGGCACAAGTGCAGTTTTTAGTCCGTCCAGACCTTCAAAAATTTCGGCTTTCGCACGAGCAATACCTTCAAGTGAATCGAAATGTTCAATATGAGCATTAGCGATTTTAGTAATCACAGCAATATCGGGGCGCACTTGACGGGTAAGAGAAGAAATCTCACCCGCATGGTTCATGCCAATTTCAAACACGCCAAATTGAGTATCAGCTGGCATCCGCGCAAGGCTTAATGGCACACCCCAGAGATTATTGTATGAGGCTTGGGAAATATGCGTTTTACCAAGCTGACCAAAGACCAGACCCAATCCCTCTTTAACAGTTGTTTTGCCAACACTGCCAGTCACTGCGACCACCTGTCCGGACATGCGGTTACGCGCCGCTTGACCAAGCTTCTCCAGCGCATCTTGTGTATCCATGACACGTATCAGATGGGTCTCATCAACTCCGCTAATATCATTCAGCACGGCATCGGCGGCAACAATCGCAACTGCTGCACCATTTTCAAATGCATTGGAAATGTAATCATGCCCATCCAATCGATCGCCACGAATGGCGACAAATATATCGCCATGAGACAATGTTCGCGTATCAATGGATACGCCTTGAGCATGCCATTCAACTAATGACGGCACATTAAGAACTTCCGATACTTCACTGGATGTCCACAGTGGGCGAGCATCTTGAATCATGTCATGTCCGGAATCAGTCATCTACACCCTCCCCGACAGTCAACTCATTAACCAAATCACGAAGCGTCTCGTGATCACTAAATGGAAATATTTTATCGCCTATGATCTGACCAGTCTCATGGCCTTTACCCGCCACCAGAATGATGTCACCTGATTTAGCTATTTCAAGAGCAGCTCCAATAGCCTCCCGTCGATTTCCAAATTCAGATGCCTTCGGACAAGCTTGCAAAATCTCCCGCCTTATAAGCGCCGCATCTTCAGTGCGAGGATTATCATCTGTAATGATGACACTATCGGCATGGTGCGACGCAATCTGCCCCATTTCAGCCCGTTTGCCTTTGTCTCGGTCTCCGCCACAGCCAAAGACACAAATCAATCTGCCTTCACAATGCGGGCGCAAAGCCTTCAAAGCATTTGCAAGTGCATCAGGCGTGTGCGCGTAATCTACATAACAAGCAGCATTTGTTGGAGATGACACCACTTTCTCCATTCGGCCTGCTGGCGCAGCAAGCGCCGCCAAGCCCGCAGATAACTTCTTGAACGGCAATCCACCCGCGAGACACATCGCAGCCGCAAGCGCAATATTTTCAGCTTGAAACAAGCCTGCAATATGTGTCTGGACTTCAATGCTTTCACCTTGATAAGTCAGCGTAAAATTAAGCCCTTCAGCATGCGGCATCACATTACTTAAGATGAGATCCGCATTTTCAGTATCCAACGTAAATATATTACGTCCGGCTTTAACTGCGGCCTGCTCAATAAAATCAGATTTCGCGCCCTTACGATTAATGACAGCGATACCCTCCGGCATCAGAACTTCAGAAAAAAGGCGCGCTTTTGCATCAAGATAAGCATGTTCATTTTCATGGTAATCCAGATGATCGCGCGACAGGTTTGTAAAGCCCGCAACATTTACCTTAACGCCATCAACTCTGAACTGAGACAAGGCATGGCTGGAAACTTCCATTGCCAAATTT
>CALKOC010000043.1 GCA_938091085.1 uncultured Alphaproteobacteria bacterium | reverse complement strand
GTTTTGTTGCGGTAGAACGACTGTTTGTCGTTGTCAGAATTTTGCTGTGTGTCTTTAAGTTCTCGCTTCTCAAAGTCTACAGCCAATACTTGCCCTCTGTTCATAGTAACGCTCCTTTTCTAAGTCACTGTGAACATTATGGCTTAGGCTTGGAACGTATCCTCTTCAAGCATTGTACTGTCAGATACTTGATACACCTACGATTTTCAGTAGTGGCACGTGTTTACAAGTTTGTTTACAAAAACCACTCAAAAATGGGTGTTTTCAAGTAGTTTACAAATGGTAAAAGTCAGTAAAAATGGGCCTTACAGCCCATGTCACTATTCCCACTCGATTGTGCCAGGTGGTTTGGACGTCACATCATAGACGACGCGGTTAATGCCGCGAACTTCATTGATAATACGCGTGGAAACACGACCCAAGAACTCATGCGTGAAAGGGTAATAATCTGCAGTCATACCATCGGTAGAGGTCACGGCTCGGAGCGCGCATACATATTCATATGTTCTGCTATCGCCCATTACGCCGACGGTTCGTACCGGCAACAAGACAGCAAATGCCTGCCATATCTCATCATAAAGACCTTGCTTTCGTATCTCATCAAGATAAACAACATCAGCTTTTCTGAGAATATCCAATTTCTCAGATGTAATCTCGCCAGGAAGACGAATAGCCAGCCCGGGGCCAGGAAATGGATGCCGCCCGACAAACGCATCGGGGAGGCCAAGCTCGCGTCCTAGGTCACGCACTTCATCTTTAAACAACTCTCGAACCGGCTCGACCAATTTCATATTCATGCGCTCCGGCAGGCCACCAACATTGTGATGACTTTTAATCGTGACACTCGGCCCGCCCGTGAAAGATACACTTTCTATAACATCAGGATAAAGCGTACCTTGCGCCAGAAAATCAGCGCCGCCAACAGCCACAGCCTCAGCTTCGAATACATCGATAAATGTCGCCCCAATAATCTTCCGCTTTTGCTCAGGGTCAGAGACGCCTTCAAGCTTTGATAAGAACAAATCAGATGCATCTTTATGAACAAGCTTGATGTTGTAATGATCTTTGAACAAGCCAACCACCTGCTCGCTTTCGCCAGCACGCATCATACCGGTATCGACATAAACACAAGTCAATTGATCGCCAATTGCCTCATGCAGTAATACGGCGACAACAGAGCTATCGACCCCGCCGGAAAGACCGCAGATGACACGCCCCTCACCCACTTGCGCACGCACCTGATCAATTGCTTTTTTCTTGAACGCCGCCATCGACCATTGCCCGTCGCATCCGGCAATATTATGTGTGAAATTACGCAGCATTTTCGCGCCATCTGGCGTATGCACCACTTCAGGGTGGAATTGCACCCCGTAAATTTTATCTGCCTCATTAGCAATAGCCGCATAAGGCGCGTTTTCGGAAGTACCAATCACCTCAAAATTTTCAGGAAGCGCAATAACGCGGTCACCATGACTCATCCAAACCTGAATTTCCGAACCTGGACTTGCGATACCCTCAAAAAGCGCGCTTGCCTTGGAGAGAGACAGCATGGAGCGACCAAATTCACGCTCATCAGATGTTTCAACACTTCCACCCAACTGGGCACATAAAGTTTGCTGACCATAGCAAATGCCGAGTATTGGTTTACCGGAGCTTAAAATCTCATCAGGCGCGCGCGGTGTATCAATGTCTGCAACACTATTGGGGCCGCCTGATAAAATCACAGCTTTTGGATCAATTTCCGCAAATTTTTCTGAAGCACTCTGAAACGGCACAATCTCACAATAGACACCACTTTCTCTGACACGTCGGGCAATAAGTTGGGTTACCTGACTGCCAAAATCTATGATCAGAATGCGATCCATTTATTCTTCCGATTGTTTGGATTTATCTGAAGCAACCTTATCTTGCGGGTTGGCATCTTCAATCATTGACAAAAGTGTTTGTTGCTCTGCGCAATCTCCACACAGTTTCTCTAGTCGTTTAAGATGGATATCAGCCTCTTCAAAATCTTCTAAGGTCACGGCTGCTTCGCCGGCCCAGAGAAGAGCCGTCAAATCCTTGGGATTAATATTCAAGCCTCGTGATATGAGACGAAGCCCCTCTGCCGGATCCTCATTTAAGTTCGACAAATGTCCCTTTAAGAAAAAAGCATCTGCGTTAGCAGGATTAGCGAGCAATGATTGTGTTAGAAGGTCATTGGCTTTTTCAAGTTCCTTATTTTTGAAAGCCAAATCAGCTTCTAAATAAAGCTTTTTGGATAAAGCTTCCATGTCGGGGGTAGCAGCCATAAGAGGCTGAGGCACCATAAATAAACCTAAGATAAATAAAGCCATCACTGGTAAAATTAAAAATCGTTTCATCATGCCTCAATCACTCCAGAAATGCTCAACCCAAAATCAGCCTTGCCCAGACCCTTTATAATTCGGAGCTTCACGTGTAATAACAACATCATGAACGTGACTTTCACGTAAACTCGCAGAGGACATTTTCACAAAGCTCGTATCTTTTTGGAAACTCTCAATATTGGCTGCGCCAGTATATCCCATAGCAGCGCGAAGGCCGCCAACTAATTGGTGAATGACATCACCAGCCTTACCTTTAAAAGGAATTTGACCTTCAATGCCCTCAGGCACGAGTTTCATCGTGTCCGCAATATCTTGCTGAAAATATCTATCGGCTGATCCACGAGCCATGGCGCCGACAGACCCCATACCTCGATAAGATTTATATGACCGTCCTTGATAAAGGAATACTTCCCCCGGCGCTTCCGTGGTACCTGCCAATAAGGAGCCAATCATGACCGAGGATGCACCCGCTGCAATTGCCTTAGCCATATCACCTGAATACTTTATACCGCCATCGGCGATAATCCCGATACCAGCTTTCTCCGCAACAGTGACAGCGTCAATAATCGCAGTTAACTGAGGTACACCAACACCAGCGACCACACGAGTTGTGCAAATAGACCCGGGCCCAATACCAACTTTAATTGCATCGGCACCAGCATCAATCAGAGACTGCGCACCTTCTCCTGTCGCCACATTACCAGCAAGCACTTGAACGTCAGGATAGTTTTTCTTAATCCGTGTGACCATCTCGGATACACGAACCGAATGACCATGCGCCGTGTCGACAACAATCAAATCAGTTTCGGCATCAATTAAAATTTCAGCGCGCTCATAACCCTCATCACCAACTGTGCTGGCAGCGGCAACGCGTAACCTGCCCTGCGGATCTTTCGCCGCATTTGGATGAAGACGGGCTTTTTCCATATCTTTAACAGTAATCAATCCGACACATTTATAAGCATCATCAACGACCAGAAGTTTTTCTATGCGATGGAAGTGAAGCAATTTCTTTGCCTCTTCATGGCTAACAGCTTCACGAACCGTGACCAGATTTTCTTTAGTCATATACTCCGAGACAGGCTTGTTAGGTTCGCTGGCAAAACGGACATCTCTGTTTGTCACAATGCCAACAAGCTTGCCTGACGCTTCCGTTACTGGAATACCGGAAATTCTATGCTCCGCCATTAAGTCAAGTGCATCAGAAAGCTTATTATCTTTTGAAATCGTGACTGGATTAACCACCATGCCGGATTCGAATTTTTTTACCTTGCGCACTTCAGCAGCTTGCTCAGCAGACGTCATATTACGATGCAAAACACCAAGCCCGCCAGCTTGAGCCATCGCAATAGCTAGCTGTGACTCTGTTACAGTATCCATAGCCGCAGAAAGCAAAGGAATACCCAGCGTAATGGTTTTTGTCAGTTTAGTGGTTGTATCAGCCTGAGAAGGCAGGATGTTTGAGGCCGCAGGGCGGAGCAAAACATCATCGAATGTGAGGGCTTCTTGAAAAGTATCTATGTTTTTGCTCATTGCCAATATCCGGTTACAACAATATTTAAATTGTCACTGTTACTTGGCAAGTGTTCTTAACACCAAACATCGCTAAGGTCTAAAAAATATCAGATTTTTTAAATTATTTTTTTTTCATCAATAAAAACAATAACCTCAAAGCCTTTGAAAAAAGAAATTCTCATTAAGCGGAAGGTTTAAAACCGAGTGCAATTACATATAGTTCAGATGATTCCTTACGGCTTGCTTTGGGCTTAACGTGAATGACACGCGTAAAGTTTTTCTTCAATTGTGCCAGCAAGTCTGCTTCTGTCCCGCCCTGAAAAACCTTAGCGCAAAAAGCACCATCGGGAGCCAGGTTTTCAATTGCAAAATAAGCCGCTGCTTCAGCCAACGCGATTGTGCGTAAATGATCTGTATTTTTATGTCCAGTCACAGCCGCCGCCATATCTGACAGCACTAGATCAGGCGCACGACCTGCTAAATTACATATCTCATCCGGTGCAGCATCATCCATAAAATCCATTTTTAAAATCTCAGCACCGGCGACAATATCCACATCTTGAATATCAATACCGATAACATAAGCACCGGAATTTCTATCCGCTCTCGTTCGCTTCACAGCAACTTGCGTCCAGCCGCCCGGCGCACAGCCCAAATCAACAACACATTGACCCGGCTTTAGAAGTTTATATTTGTCGTCAATCTCAATAAGTTTGTAAGCCGCCCGAGACCGGTATCCATCCTTCTGAGCCTGCGCGACATAGGGGTCATTAAGTTGTCTCTCAAGCCACCGCGTGGAAGAGATTTTGCGCCCTTTTGCAGTTTTAACTTTTGTTCTTAGCCGTCCTTCGCGTCCTGATTTAGGCATTATGAAGTTCCTCTAGCTTTTCTGACCCGCCGTATTTTTTGACGTCTTCGAGTTTTTCTTATTAACCTGAGCAGAATGCCTTCACGTATTCCTCTATCAGCAATTTTCAGATTTTCCAGAGGCCAAGTTCTGATAATCGCCTCCAAGACTGCACAACCCGACAGCACCAAGTCAGCTCTTTCCTTCCCAATGCAATTATTATTCTGCCGTTCTTCATGAGACATGTTCATTAATGATTTTATAACAGCAATAACCTCGTCATGCTTCATCACAGTGCCATCAACAACATTACGGTTATATTTTTGTAACCCCTTGTGAATGGCCGCAAGAGTAGTAACTGTTCCTGATGTCCCAATAAGTTGAACGTTACAGAGGTTGCCGTCGTAAAATGTCTGTTTCTCGGCAAAAGCGCGTATCAATTTTTCGGCCTCATCCCTAATTTGCACATAAACTTCCGTTGATATGTTTTTGCCATCATATTTTTCGGATAAACGAACCACACCCAAGGGCAGGGAAATCATATCCTGAAGTTCATATCGGCCTTTTTTCAAAGATAAACATGTGATTTCAGTACTGCCCCCACCAATATCAAACACAATTGTGTGGGGAAATTGTCTGTCGAAGAGAGCGCCACATCCTATTGCAGCAAGCTCTGCTTCGTCTTTCCCGCCAATAATTTCAAAGCGTAAACGAGTGGACTTTTCTATTTGGCTAATAAAAGCTTCACCGTTTTCGGCTTTTCGGCAGGCTTCAGTGGCGACACACCGCACCCTGCGGACATTGTGACGGCGAATTTTCGTTGCACACACACTTAAGGCATCAATCGTGCGTTGCATGGCTTCTGTCGATAGTTTGTTCGAGCTTTCCAACCCCTCACCCAAACGTACAATACGCGAAAACGAGTCGATAACCTTAAAACTGTTCCCTTGGGGCTCAACTATCAGTAATCGGCAATTATTCGTACCAAGATCAATCGCGGCATATGTTTCTCTCAGTTTTGTTTTATGAGAGTTTTTATGAGACTTGTGAGGCGATTTGGTTTTTTGAGGGTCTCGTTGCGTTCGTTCAGTATCTTTAGCCCCATCGGAATTACCCCTAAGACTTATGTCAGAACTTTCACTAGAGGGCATTTTAGGCTGTAACTCGCCTTCCAGCGGCATGTCCTGAGGGATATCTGAAGGGATATCTGAAGGCATGTCTGGA
>CALKOC010000042.1 GCA_938091085.1 uncultured Alphaproteobacteria bacterium | reverse complement strand
GGCGAATTACAACTGGGCGTATTGATTGAAACCATGCGGCGCGAAGGGTTTGAGATGAATGTTTCGCGCCCGAAAGTTCTGCTTCGCAACGAAAATGGGCAGAAACTTGAGCCGGTTGAGGAAGTCACGATTGACGTGGATGAAGAATTTTCGTCCACCGTGGTCGACAGCATGAACCGCCGCAAAGCTAAAATGATGGATATGCGTTCAGCGGGTGCGGGAAAGTCACGGATTGTGTTTCATGCGCCGTCTCGTGGCTTGATTGGCTATCAAAGCCGCTTTCTGACCCAGACACGGGGTACAGGTGTTCTGAACCGAGTATTCCACGAATACGCACCCTATAGTGGTGATATTCCCGGTCGTCGAAATGGCGCACTGATTGCGAGTGAAACCGGCATGGCAGTCGCCTATGCACTTTTCAACCTGCAAGATCGTGGCGTCATGTTTATTGACCCGCAAACACCTGTCTATCACGGCATGATTGTCGGCGAGCATAGCCGGGATAATGATTTGGAGATTAATGTACTCAAGGGCAAGAAGCTGACCAATATGCGCGCCTCTGGTACAGATGAAGCTGTTACTCTGACACCGCCACGCCGTATGTCACTGGAAGACATGATGGCCTATGTCGAGTTTGACGAATTGCTGGAAGTTACCCCAACCAGCCTGCGGCTGCGCAAGCGTTATTTACTGGAACATGAACGCAAGAAATTCCGCCGTCAGATGGAAGAAGCCAAATAGAAGAAAAAATACAGACGCATAAAGCCGGATAAAGGTTTACCTTAACTCGCCCGCAATAAGCTACTCCATCGTAATGGCAGTCTGGAAAGCCTTACGTGCTTCAATGCGCCCAATATAGGCTTTGATATTTACCATATCATCCGTGACACACCCAAACCGGTTACTCATATAAACAGAGTGACCCAACATAATATCTGCCGCCGAGAAATCACCGATAAGGTAATCTTTGTCAGCCAAAGTTTCATTAACAGGCGCAAGTGATTTGGTAAGGAGACGCTGCGCTTGCCCGAGAACAGTCGCATCTCTGCGCTCCTCAGGGAGTATGAGCGTATGCACGACAATCGTATTAATCGGGGGCATGGTCATGCCCTCACAATAATGAAACCACTGCAAATATGCCGGAAATTCGGGCGCCTCGACTGCTGGCTTCAAACCGCCATTTTTGTGACGTTCGAGAATATACTCAACAATCGCACCGGACTCATATATCGAGACATCCCCATCATCCAGCACCGGCACGCGCCCAAGCGGATGACGCTGACGGTGTTCATCAGATTTTAACGCATCCGGGTGAAACGCCATCTTGTTGATCTCGTAGGGTAAGCCAAGCTCTTCAAGTAACCAGACAATTCGACCGGCACGCGAGTTGGGAGCAAAATGTAATTTCAGCATGAGTAAATCTCCTGTTTCACAAACTTGATTTTAATCACTAAATCCATGTCGCCGTTGGGCGCCATCCACGGGCAAAATAACACCATTTACAAAAGCACCAGCATCAGACGCAAGCATGATAATCGGGCCGATAAGGTCTATGACATCTCTTAGATTTAAAACTATAGCTTACAGTTAAATAACCCAACAACAGACAAAACTGACTGACGGCCTGAATTTTCAGTGACATTTATAACTCCTGAAGGAATGACAATGCCTTTGAGAACGTTTCGTCCCTGATCAGGTTGCAAGTTTACTGAGATTTTAATGTCACCGACAATGAAACTTTGACGGGCAAAAAACCCCTCAACAATTTGTCTGGCGGCGGCGTTTCGCTGGATAATGATATTTTTTCCATTAACAGGAATAATCGCTCGCGCCTCAGCGGTGTTTTGGAAAAAATATAAAGGGCGGCCTTCCCCTGCGCCCCACAGAAATAACCCGCACTGGCCCTCTGGAAGCAGTTGCGGTGGCAAACTACCGAATACAAGCTGACCTTCAGGAATCGTTTTCACTACTTCACTATCCGATTGACCGGAGGAAGTATTTTTCTTCGCGGCATTTTCGGGTGATGGGAGAACCATGGGTGTGGTCGCAATGACAACGGGAACAAGCAAATTCGCACACCCACTCAAGAAACTCGCCAAACTAAGCGATACAAAAACCGTTAAGGACTTTGATAGTCTGTTCATCTTAAATCCCTCCCTCTAACTGTAACGCCCACCCATCCGGTCGCGCCTCAAAACCGGAGAAACGCAAAACATTCAAAATAGCGTCATCATTCTGGCTTGACATGGACAAGTTCACGATAATGTCTGCCTTTAAGCGCATCTCCTCTAGCCTGCCAGCTATACGGATATTGTCAATCTTTGTAGTCTGAGAAGTTTCAGCAGTCAGGTCAAAACGTATTACCCCATCCGCACACCTGGCTTTTCCATTCCATAACAGACTGGCAGGCATCAAACTGCCTACAACTGCATTGTCTGTAGATAGGGTGAGCAGCGCCGACCCGTCGTAACATGTGCCGATTTTGTCCAAATCCAACTTACGTCCTTCAAAGGCTACATTGACTGGCACTTGAATGGTCGTGCCATTGATGTCAGTAGACTGAAAATATGAGCTGAATTTTCCATCCAGGCTATGAAAAATGATCTTGTCCGACTCAGCATGTTTTATAGACCCTTTAAAAACACCGTCCGTCCCCGACAAAGAAAAATCGCCGCCAAAGCGCCCAATTAATAAAGGCAAAACAGCTATTTCGAAACGTCCGAACGACCATTGACGCCCCGCATAGACAAACTGTTTGAGCCGAATGTCCCAAAGACCGCCGGATATGCTCTGCGCATTTAAACCCTGTGGTAGGAGCATGCGCACCCCAAGTGACGCCGGTAATTGAATGACCAGGTTTATAAGAAAAACAAGAGCAAACAGTTTACCCAGGCTGGCATGGCTTAAACGCGTTTCAGACAGGCCGCGTATAAGAGGTACAATATGACCGGTGACAGCAGAGAAATGCCTTAAATAAGCCGAAACCCGCTTAATAATATCTTTCATTCAGCAGGCTCCTATAGTCTCATTCTCGGCCAAAAACAGCGCGTACATTCAGGCTTTTCTCATCCATATTTTTCTGAATCAAAACCTCGTCCGCCTGAAGATTATGCTCGGATTGAAGCGTCGAAAGCCAACGCATAAGGGCTGCACTGCTGGTCTTATTAATTCGCACCGTCACACTACCATCCTCACCGGGCTGAATGATACTTAGTCCGATATTGATGCGTTTCGCTGTTTCCGTTAGCGTTGCCCTTAAAGGCTTATCGCTGATAGATGTTGCGCCTGGTTGATTACCAGCACGCGAAAGAAGCCCGGCAATACGTTCAAAACGGGCTTTTTCTATAGTCAGAGAAGCGCGACTTTTTTCCAGTTTCATATCCAGTGGTCTTATCAAGCCAACATAAAGCAAGAATAGAGTGATGGCTGTACCAGCGATCAAAAAAGCGATTTGTTCTCGCAGTGTCACAGATTGCCAGAAACCCACAAAAGTTGCCGTTGCACTCCTCAACATATTGTTCAGCGTATCCCTCATTGGCGAATTCCTGCTGTGCGGGACAAGGCGAAATCGCCAGTCACGCCATTCACAGTTTGACTGCTTTTTCCTTCGCTAACGGCAAAACCGGCATCAACGAGCTTTTGTCTGGCACGTTCCAGAGACGAAAAATTCTGCGCACGTAGGGTGACCTGCAAAGGGCGTATATCCGTCCGGTCAAAATTCAGCCTGTCTATTCCGATATTTTCAACATCGTCAATTGCCTGAAAAAGCGTATCCGTCAGATATAAAAAGTTTCGTGCTGGCAAAGCATTGGACGACATCATTTTGTTCATAAGCTGAGCTTCGACATTAACAACACGGGTTACATCGGGGAAAGCCTGTTTGAACAACTGTATTGAGGCATCTTCATAATCCGCGCGCGTCGCCTGGTGTCGACCAATTTGTGCAAATGTACCAATGACCCAAATGCATAAGATTGATGCCGCCAAAATCGCCGGGCGTTTAAAAATAGGCAGGTAACTCATAAACGGAAATTGTGGGCCAAAAATACCGGTTGCCAAGCCCTGCCCTTCTTCTAGCAAGGTGCCGCGGTTACCATCTTTGCGGGCATGCTCTGGCACATCACTTAAAGCCGCTTCTGCGATTTTTTCCGGCATACGAAAGCCTGTGCCGTCTGCACGGCGACATAAGATATCACCACCTTCATACTCCAGGATAACACCCTCATCGGGTGGCGCAATCAACATATAGTCGGGCCATGCGGCCTTCAGGATTAATTCTTCCGCCAGTGCCTTATCCTGCATCTCGCGCATAACAGTTTTGGCACAAGCCAATAAGAGGTAGTCATTTGGTGTTTCCGTCTCGACCAAACACAGATGCATATCCTCTATATCCGTTACCAGCAAATCCGAGACCAAAAATGGAAGCGTCTTTCGCAATTTTCTCGCAGACAGTGCTGGCAAGGTCACACGGAAACTGCTCACAGTGTCCCCGGCTATGACCGCTACCGCATTACTACCCAAATTAGCGGTTAGGTTTTCGGCTATTTTAATAAATTCAATTTGTGTACGCGCCATAAATTGCGTTCCTGAATTCCTATGCCCCAAAGTGGCGAGAGGTAATAATATATGACCCATCGGGGTTAAAGTGTAGCGCCGAATTCAACCGTGTACGCGCCGAGTTCAAATACACATCCACAGTCAGAAGAAAACGTCTCGGCGTGGTGATAAATTGCCCGCGCACTGTCTCCGGGATTGCCTTATCCTCAAACATCTTCATTTGCCAAAACCGACGATTATGGTCATAGCCTCCCCGCGGGCGGGCAGCTATCAATTGCGATGCCTGTTGCATGGTAATCACATCACCGAGCAATGCCTTAACCAGTAAGGAGTGGTGCAGTTGAAGGGTATTAATATTAAGCACGGTTTGCGTATCCAGCGGGTCAATACAAACCAATGGAGTCAACGCTTCGACAAGATCAACCGAAAAGTCCCGGATTAAATGCAAGTCCTTAATACTCACCAGTCGACTATCGGATGTCCGGTAAGGTGGATCAAGTTGATTATAGGTGGCACTCTCGGCTCCCATAGGCAGGGGCCTTGTGTCACTATCTTGCCAGTCCGTTAGAGCAGCCGTCAAAGATGTCGCTTCTGTTTTGCCAATACCCATGGCCTGTAACAGGTAAGAAAATTGCTGCATGGCCGTCACATTAGCCACAAATGATCCATCCGGCATTTTACGAACCAGTGTCGCGAGATTAAAGCAATTTGTACTTTCTTTTAACGCACCTTTAATGCGTCCACCATCAATCGGCATATCAACTTTCAGACGAATCTTAGCGTCATTGACAGCATCGTTAATGCCAAATAACTCATTAGCTTTGATATAAGTTCCGGCACGTTTAGCACCGAGCATTTCTCCGGCCAGCGCATATTCACGCGCTTGCGACAATATCTGACTGTTAGTGGTTTTGCGAACAAACATACTAAACATATCAAAGGCCACAACCGCCGTCACACTCATAATAGACACCAGACCCAACACAATAATCAGAGCTGCACCCGTTTGCCTACCCTGGCACCGAGATACCGATGCGACAGAAAAAAGTTTATTTCTACCGACCATCATGCACCTCCGGGACTTCTTGCGGGACTCTGACCGGTACGGAAATAATGCACATAGTCCCGCGAGACGCCATTATCTGTTACCACCCAACTCACTTCTACAAGACTAGGCAAATCATCTGTGCTTATGCCGTTGACCTCTCCGGGGTTAAGTAGTCCAATATCTATTTGGCTATAAGCATTTTGCGTTGCAATTCGCCACTCGCGCACCCAAGCATTATTTACAAGAAATCTAATTTCCACCGTCTCTAAATTGTCAATAAGACTGTAGTGCCGCTTGGGGGTATTGCGCACTGCATCAGGGCGGGTATAAGCTTGACGTATCAACCTCCCATTTTCCAAACAATAGCGAACAGACTCAATATCCGTCCCGCGCGAATCATAAATCGCTGTTGATCCCGCCCGACGCGTCAGACGTAAAAAACAAGAGTCGCGTATATCACCATAAAATATAACCGGCATCTCAGCCTCACCAGAAGGGCGTATTACAGCATGGAGCAAATCATCTGCAAGTTGTTCACGCGCTGACATCATTTGTGAAAGGTGTGAACTTGCCGTTCCAATCGCCGCCGAACCACGAAAATAACCATTCAACATGACCAGAGCTGTCATCGACACAAGAGATAACAGAAACATAGCCAAAAGCGTCTCAACAAGACTGAAGCCTTTTTCCGACATTATCGTCCTGCCTCTCTAAAGCCCGTCAGATGCGCCAGCTTTGTCGTACTACCAGGACGTGACACCGATACTGACATCATGAGAGGGCCACCATCTGTTGTTCGAGAAATATCAGCCTGCCATAAAAATTCCGCGCCACCTTGCCGCTGTTCGCCCATCAAAATACCAGTACTGACGCCGGATTTAATCGAAAGCAATACTATGATGTTTTCAGCCACTGTATGTGCCAACACTTTTTCCTGCATATGTGACGCCATACGCACGCTTTGGCTTTGATTGACAAGTATTGGGATAGCAGCAAGAGCCAGAATGGATACGGCGACCAGCAATTCGAGCAGAGAAAAGCCCTGCGCGGATGTCGGAGTGCCAGCCATAATGATTACTCGTCCAGCCAGTTGCCAATATCTGCGTCCAATCCAGTGCCACCTAGTCGTCCGTCAGCACCAAAAGAGAAGACGTCATAAGGCCCGAATTCTCCAGGAACAAGATATTGATAGGGATTATTCCAAGGATCTTTAGGTAGGGATTTGACAAACCCTTCCTGGCGAAATGTATCACCAGCAGGGGCACGGGTCAGAACATCCAAGCCATCTTCCATTGCTGGATATCGAAGGGTCTCCATACGATACATTTCAATCGCCTGCGATAGCAGAGCCACATCACTGCGGGCCTTTTCGACCATAGCGCGATTTTGGCTCGGCAGCACATTCAAAACCACGACGGACGTCAAAAGCCCCATAATCACAACTGCAACCATAAGTTCGATAAAGGAAAATCCATTAGCCTTGGGTATTTTCAAATTAGGTTGAGAGTGGCAATGTATGGTCATTTCTTCTTTCCCTAAGATAAAACAAGACTGTTTAGACGCATAATCGGTAACATAATTGACATGACAATCACGCCAACCATAAGACCCATAATAACAACAATAGCCGGTTCAAGAAGACTGATTAGGGTGCGCGTGACCCCGTCAAACTCACCTTCAAGATAGTCTGCTGTCTTTGTTAGCATATGAGGTAGTGAGCCACTTTTTTCGCCCATCGCCACCATATAAACCAGTAAAGGCGCAAAAATCCCACTTTTACGGAATGCATTGGCGAGAGCGCTACCTTCACGGACATCTTTATAAATACCATCAACAGCGTCGCGGACAACTTCGTTGGACTGGGTTTCACGAGCAGCCAATATAGCCTCAGGCACAGGACTACCGCCTTCAACCAGCGTCCCCAATGTACGGGCGAACCGTGCGCTAGCGACGACACGCAATAATCTGCCGACCAAAGGGAGTTGGAGCCAGAAGCCATGCACCTTCAGGCGTAAAGGCTTGCGTCTCATGGCGGCAGTATAACCAATACCAACCGCAATGATAATCAGCAAAAAAGCAGGGCCAAGATGCGTCAAGATGTCTGACAAGCCAATAACAAAGCGAGTCAAAGCGGGCAATTCAGCATTAAAGGACTCAAATTGAACGGTAATTTTAGGCACCACAAATGTCATGAGAAGTACAAGCACACCGGTAGCGATTACACTCAAAACCGCTGGGTAAACCATGGCCGCTTGCACCTTGGTTCTTACATCTTCAGATTTGTCGCAATATTCAGAAATCCGCGCCAGAATGCCGCCCAAATCACCAGACGCTTCACCGGCGGCAATCATCGCCCGATATAAATCATCAAAGGATGTTGCTTCCACTTTCATCGCTTCAGAGAGTTTTTCCCCTTCGACAACACGACTGCGGATATTGGTCAATACATCGCGTATTAACGGTTTCTCACTTTGCGCTGCAATAGCTTGCAAAGTTTCATCTACTGGCAAGCCTGCTCCAACCATAGTCGCCATTTGACGTGTTACCATGGCAAGATCGCGTGACGATATTTTTGCGCTTCGTGTTGAATTTGAACTCAGAGAAGACAGAAGTGAAGATAGACGTGAGGTTAGTGACGTCGGCGCTAACCTATCAGAAGCTTCTGCGCGCCTGCCCTCAGTTAGACTGACCGGAAATAATGTTTTCGATTGTAGGCGTTTTCTTGCATCACGCAAACTATCAGCAGCAATCACACCTTTTTTCTTTTTCCCTTGCGCATCCAGCGCCTCATATTGATAAGCTGGCATTATTCCGACCCCTTGAGCCGAGAGACCCGCAATACTTCCTCAAGCGTAGTTTCACCCGACAATACAAGTTCACGCCCGCTATCGGCAAGAACAGGCAAACCTTCGGCAATAGCCTGTGCTTCGATATCCAATTCACCGGCACCATTCTGAATCATGCGACGAATATCATCGTTCACCATAATGAGCTCATATATTCCGACACGGCCGCGATAACCTGTATTTTGGCAGTCAAGACAGCCAGTCGGTCGATATAACTTAAGCTGACGGCTTTTCAGTCCAAGCTTTGCCGCAGTGTCTTTGGAAGCTTGATAAGGTTGCTTACATAATCCACACAGTTGCCGCACCAGTCGCTGTGCCAGCACAGCTTTAACAGATGAGGCAAGTAAAAACGGCTCAACACCCATATCGACTAGCCGTGTAATGGCAGCCGCCGCACTATTGGTATGGACGGTGGACAAAACCAAATGCCCTGTCAAACTGGCTTGAACGGCAATCTCGGCTGTCTCGGCATCTCGTATCTCTCCCACCATCACCACATCCGGATCCTGACGGAGAATAGACCTCAAACCACTTAAAAATGTCATACCGACTTTGTTATTCACCTGAGTCTGGCTGACCCCTTTCAATGCATATTCAATAGGGTCTTCAACAGTCATTATGTTGCGCGACTGGTCGTTCAAAAGTCCCAAGGCAGCATAGAGAGTTGTGGTTTTACCCGCCCCAGTCGGTCCGGTTACCAACAAAATTCCGTTTGGTTCTGATAAAGCGCTCTCAAAACGTTTACATATTTTATCCGCCATGCCGAGATCACTAAGACTCAGAAATGCCTGATCCTTATCGAGAAGACGCATTACCACGCGTTCACCATATCGGATTGGTAATGTAGAAACCCGCACATCATAGCTTTTGCCGCCAAGCGTCAAAGACAGGCGACCATCTTGCGGAACCCGTTTTTCCGCAATATCTAACCGCGCCATCACTTTTACACGCGAAACAAGATAGGGAGCCAATTTGGCTGATAATGCTGCGATTTCTGTCAAAAGCCCGTCTATGCGCAATCGGACAGCAACTTTGTCCTCAAATGGTTCAAGATGAATATCCGACGCCCCGGCACGCACAGCTTCACTAAACAAGCTATTGAGAAGCCGGATAACTGGCGCATCATCATCCCCAGCAAGTAAGTCAGCAGATCGCTCAACACCCTGCAAGACACTATCCAGGTCGTCCCCGTTTGCCTCAGATAAGCTATCAACCTCGGCGTCAATACCGCGGCTCGCATACATTGTAGAAAGTAGGCTTTCAAAATCTTCATCGGAAAGTGTCTTAACTATATTGACGTCACGACAAGCCCGAAACACTTCGGCAATCATTCCCCGGTCAACGGTTTGTGACAGGTTCAGGCAAAAACCTTTTTTTTCAGATGATAGAGCCAACCCATAATCCCTGGCAAAAGCATAAGGTAACATCTCAGAAAAACGTTCTGCCTCTGCAGTGGAGATAATCTGTGAAGATCCTGCCATGTGGAGGGTTACTCCTGTTCCGAGGTGACGCCCACGACATCTTGCATCATGTCATCCAGGGAGAGTTTTGTTTTGGCTTTTTTCTGGCTATCCGAAATATAACCATATTTAAGTTCCGTCACTGCACGAGCATCTTCTGTTGTTCTTACGATTGTTGGGCGCAGGAAAACCATAAGATTAGTGTTAGATTTTGATTTTTGCTCCGAACTGAAAGCTTTGCCAAGTACAGGAATACTTCCGAGCAGAGGTATTTTGTCGACTGATATGGTCTCGTCCTGCTGGATAAGACCACCAAGCACAATTATTTCTCCATCGCCAACCCTGACGGTGGTTTCCATTTCTCGTTTATTTGTTATCAACTCAGTCGAGGTCGTTGCTATAGGACCGGAGACAGAGGAAACCTCCTGCCTAATTTTAAGGCGGATTTCATCGCCTTCATTAATTTGAGGAACAACCTCCAACTGCACCCCGATATTTTTACGGTCTATCGTACGGAATGGATTAGCATTGGAAGACCCAAGCGCCTCACCCGTCGTGATGGGAATTTCCTGACCAACAATGAATTTAGCAGGCTCATTATCCAAAGTCATAATCGACGGCGTGGATAGGATATTACTTTTCACATCGCCAGAAAGCGCATTAAGAATTACACCAAAAATACCGCCATCACTACGTGTGCCGGCTGCACCTACAGCTAGTCCATTAATACCAAGCATGCTGTCAATTGCGGCTGAGCGTAAAATGCCTGAGAGATTATCAGCCGACTCTGAACTGCTATTGTCAGAAGTATTATCCAGTACCAGCGCTCCAGTCGCAGCAAGAATATTCGGTGATGTATTACTGTAATTAGAAACTGTAAAAGGTACTTTACTGTCTTCGCCCCCGGCGAGAACATATTGCACGCCAAGTGACTTGGCCGCATTATTGGAAACTTCGACAATGATTGCTTCGACAAGCACCTGCGCGCGCGGTGTATCGAGAGAGTAAATTAAATCAATAATTTTCTTTTGGGCGTCAGCACTAGCCTTAATGATAATTGCATTAGCCTCAACGTAATTTGAGATTATAATTTTTTCTGCCGAGAATTTATTTGCTCCTGCATCAGGAGCAGCTATGCTGTCTGAAAGAGCTTGTAAAGTCGGCAACAGGGTTTCAGAATTTGCATATTTCAGTTTCACAACTTTTAGCGAACCGTTTGATGCATTTTCAAGATCGATCTTTTCAATGATAGGAGAATATCTCTCCACTGTCTGTGATTGACCCTTTAATATCAAGGAGTTACTTGCAATTATAGGTATTGCTTGAACTGATTGATAACTCGATTGATTATTAGAATTCTCGCTGGCTATCTGACGGGCAACATCTGCCATTTCGCGTGCAGAAGTATTTTTCAACTTAACAATCTTAACAACGGAATTATCGACATCAATCTCGGAGATAACTGACTCTATACGACGTAAATTATGCGCGTAATCAGAGACAACAACTGCTTGCAATCCCTCACGCGCGAAACTTAATCCTTTCGGATTAACGTATTGCTGGACCACCCCAAGAACTTTTACAGGATCGGTATATCGCAGAAAAAAAACTTTCGTGGCAATACGATCACCCTTCGCATCCCCCTCCACGCTATCTTTAAAAGCAGCATCCACAGGTATAATCTTATAGCCGCCATTCACAGTGGACGTAGCGGCATAACCATTGACCTTCAATACTGAAAGGAAAATCTCAAAAAGTAATTCTGAGTCAACATTCTGACTAGAAATAAGGTTTACTTTGCCTGAAACGCCAGGGTCGATAATGAATGTTTTACGCGTGGCAAGGGCAACGTCTTCGATGAATTCTCGTAAATCAGCATCCTTATAATTCAGCCCCCCAGAAATTTGTGCGTTTGTGGTAAACGATATAAGTGTAAACAACAAAACGAATAAAATTTTCATGAGCACCAAATCCTTTTACTTATTGTAATTTCTAGAAACAACTTGGTGACAAATGACCACTATTAATTATTAAGATCTGAATCCAATAAACGACCTAACCATAAAGAGTAAAATACTTATTCATGACAGTTTTGTGACAATCATATGACAGATTAACATTTATTGTGAATGGTGGAAATTAACGTACCAATATGATTTTAACGGTTTGCAATGCTTGGTGCTGGGACCATAAATGACATGCTTTCTTTGTTCCCGCGCCGCTCAATCGTCATATTAACTTTCTGCCCGAAACGGATCCCTTCAAGAGCTTCGGACAGATTTTCATAATTGTGGACACGTTCACCATTGATTTCCATGATTATATCATCTGGTAAAAAGGCTGTGCCGGACAGCAAAAACGAATATTCAGGAAGAATAACAAAACCTGCCATGTCTCCATTCTCGTTTTTGATAGATTTGAAATAGCTGGCAGTCAAAAAGGAAGGTTGTTCTTTGGCAATTTTATCATTGCTTTCTTTTTGCGTTGCTTGGGGAGGACTGTCCATCATGCCAAGTAAACGAGAACTTACCTTGCCAAACGAAACCGTTTCAAAACTCCCATTATTATTAATTTCTATACGGTCATTATAGACGGCTAGTAATTTTATCTTATCGGCCATTTGTTCACCGACACGCACATTTTGTTGTTCCTGACCACCAATTTTGTAAATTACGCTCCCGATGCCATTGCCGTCTGCACGAAGACCGAATAATTTGATATCCAAACTTGACTCGGCGGCACGCACAATCTCTGGTGTGTCCTCGCCGATAACTAGGTCGGGAAAAAACAAATTTTTAAATTCATAAGATTGTGAGAATTGTAGAACATCTTCTTTGATAGGATTTTGATAGGTCGAAATGCTTAGCTTACCTTTGTCATCTAGAAACGTCGCTACATAATGCGAAAAAAGAAGCGCCGCCGAGACAACGAGGAAAAGTTCTAGGCTATTGACTATCAACTTTGTCGGTGTTGCTTCGGTGGCGTTCATATTTTGAAAATATCCTAACCAAATATCAAAATGAGTAACTCAGACCAATAGAAACAGTTGTGCCAATATCATAGGCTTCAGCTATCTCTGAACCCTGAAGCCTCTCGGCGCCTTCGTCCAGAAGATTCTTGACCTTTACAGACAAACCAACAGGGCGTTCGTAAGCTGTAGTGATATCGCGGCTATAAACCAGATTGAGTTCGAAAGGCGGCTTCTCTATAAGATCAGGACGTGAGTTGGTACCTAAGCGGTAAATCCGTTCATCAACATAATTAAGAACAACGTTAAAGAATTCGTTATGCTCAATATTCTCAAAGCCAAACTGAATATTGGCAAGTATCTCAGACTGGCCCTGCATCGGACCCACGAGATTTGTTACCTCACCAAAATTAGCAGCGCTACGTGTCACTTCTGAGTCAATATATGTCGCATTGGCTTTTACGAATAAATCGCGACTCATATATTTGCCAAGTTGCTTTTCTATCTCGACTTCAATACCTGTAAGCTCAGCCTCATCGGCATTTGCCACTGTATCAAGCTGACCTTCACCGCCGATAGAAGCGATGGAGTATTCGATTGGATTTGTGATGTCCTTGTAGAACACACCAACAGTCATAGAATCACTATCACCAAAGTACCACTCATAGCGAATATCGTAGTTCTTGATCTCAGCAAATTGTAAATTTGGATTACCTTCTTCCGTCCGGCCATCTTCACGAATGAAACGGGCAGGAGATAACTCACGGCTATCAGGACGGTTAATAGTTTCCGAATAACCAAAGCGCAATTGCATATTGTCTGCAAATTCCCAAGTAAGAGTTGCTGACGGCAGGAAAGACTCAATCTGCTGTGTAACGAGAATAGGTGTGAGCGTAGACCGATCAGTCGCACGCACCAATTGCTCGCTGTCTTCATAACGATAGCCGGATGATATGCGGATAGTATCTGTCAAACGCGTGTCGATTTGCCAATAGGCTTGGTCATTCTTAAAATCAGCAGAGAAACTGTCGGCAGCACGTGTTAAAGACTGTAAATAAATCCCATTTGGGTCGATATTGACTGAACCAAAAATTACTTCAGGAACACGGAACAACAATTCACGGTTCGTAACCTGGCCCATATTATAGTGGTAAGTCAGATAATAGCTTGAACGCTCTTTTTCGTTATAAGCCGCACCGACTTTAATGTCCGTTTCAAAACCAAACAGATTTGTGGCCTGCGTAAGATTAACAACAAAGTCGCGGGACTCATCTTCCATATAACCATATTCGGTCAGATTACCATCTGTCCGAGTGCTGATACGAAAAGCACCAGGGCCGTCATCGTAGAAATATTTATACTGACGACGTAATGGAACATCGCGAGAAGCGTTGGTTATATTGAACGACCAATCAAGCATTGTTTCACCAGAATCGATGAGATCAAAGGTATGTTCACCCGATACCGCATTGGAGATAACTTCACGCTCTTTCCAATCCAAACGTGTCGTATTTTCAAGATCATTGGAGTCGGTAGACCCGCCCTTTATCTGTACCTGCTTCTGGCTCGATCTAAGAAGCACACCGGTATATTTGATCTCACTATTCGCGTCGATTTCCCAGCCAACAGACAACAGACCATTCAAATTTGTATTCCATGAGGTTGTGTTAAAGCCGCAATATTCGGTACTAACATTTTGGCCTTTACAGACACTGTTGGAAAAGTTTTGTTGAATTACCAGACCGTCATCGGTTGCAGAATAGGAATATTGTTCGCCAAATTGATTTCGAAATTCACTGGAATAATCGAGAGCGAAAATTACACCAATTCTTCCATTATCTGTATCACGGTTAGTACCACCGGAAATTTTGGCCGAAACATCAGGATGATTTTCATCAAAATCTATAGACCAAATATTAGGAATTGCTTCACCATATTGCTCTAAAGACGCAGGTGTCTGACTGGTAAGCTGATAATCATTTCTGAATATGCTTGGAAGTTCTCTATGACCATCATCAAAAGTCAACCAGTCACGATCACTGCCATAATAGGAAAGCCCGTCTTCTAAGGTCGATTCTGTATTATAACCCGTTGATAAGCTTATGTTTAAAAACGGTTCATCTGGAACACTTTTTGTCCGAAGGTCAATAACACCGCCACCGAAAGCGCCAGGGTATTCAGCAGAATATGTTTTCTGGACAAGAACATTTCCGATAATACTTGTCGGGAAAATATCAAGCGGAACAGCCGTTTTCAAAGGGTCAGGTGATGGCAATTGCGTGCCGTTTAGAAGGGTGGATGTATATCTTTCTATCAAACCTCTGACGACAACATATTTACCTGTCGTATCCGGTGAAAGACCCGGGAGTCTTGTCAAAGCAACGGCTATATCGGAGTCACCTGCGAGTGAAAAGTCCTCAGCTTCCAGAACATTGGAAATCTCGGAGGTATTACGTTTTTCATCGGGAATAAAAACCCCTATGACCTGAATTTCGTCAATATCCTGAGCATTGGTAAGAGCCGGAAAAGATGCCAGCAAAGCAAAAGCGGCTAAGCTGGAATTTATTTGTTTTAAATTTGTCATTTTGGCAACCTGATTTTGAAGGCATAAACCGAAGAGTGAGTTGGCCGCCGCAGCAAAACTGCGACGGCCAGTATCCGTAAGGACTAGTCGTTCAACCAGACTGTCCAACCGGACGTCCAGTTGTCGGAACTCTGTACGGCTCCAACAAAACCAGCATCTTCAAAGAAGGTACCGAGAGCTGTTGGATCGGTATCAGTAATACCGTTTTCAGTTGCACCGTTAATGTAGCGCTTCTGTCCAGTCGTCGCACCGCTGAGGGTGGTTAAAGAGTTAGCCGTCGTACTATCATTATTGGCGTCTTCAGCTGCAAACCAAGCCCCGAGATCAAAGCCAGCGGCTGTATCGTCTTCACCGGCAGCTGTATCATCACCGAAAGCCGTATCTGCATCAATGAACACGGACTTAAGATTGATACCAGTTGTGGCATCATCACGATTTGCGTAAGTTGCTGCATCGTCAATGTCGATACCGTCCTGGAAACCAACCACTACAGTATTGTATATATTAGCGCCCGTACCCTCTCGTAACAGGATACCGATATCGGATTCTGCACCAGTTGCGGCCGGGAAGGAACCGACAAGTGTCAAGTTTGACAAGGATGGGAAGGCCCGTGGCAGAGCATCATTGTTAGACGAGTTACTGTCCGCTTCAATACCCTGATCGGTGTTACCCTGATTGGCACCGTTCTGAACAACGATTGCGTATTGGATGTTACCAACATAACCGTTCGTCCAATCGATACTGTCATCATCAGCACCGGTCACGACAAGGTGCTTGGCATTTACCGTGCCGCCGAAGAACTCAATACCGTCATCAGCGCCGTTATGGACTTGGACGTAATCGACTTCCGTTCCGGAACCGACACCTTCAAAGGCAATGCCGTTCAGCTCGTTATCTGCGGTAAATGCATAACCTGCATATTTGACGACAGTGTAGTAAATTTGACCACTATCATCGGCAGCATCGTTACCACCGTATTTACCGCTATCGCCTTCACCATCGCGCTCACAAAGATTGGTAAGAACCTCACAGTTTGTCCCTTTGTTGATTGGCGCACGACCATTTATAACTAGTCCGCCCCAAAGACCCGTATCCGAGTCAATGTTTCTTGAAGAGTCATCTTCAACCGTAAAGGTTACAGGTGCGGATGCTGTACCGTTTGAGTTCAATTTAGAACCGCGTGCGATAACCAGATAAGAAAGCGGGTTTTCGCGAGCAAACACAGAGACACCCGGATCAATTGTCAGCTCAGCTTTGTCACAAGTTGCGAGCTCGTTATCTTTGTCGGGGCCACAGTCGACGCCAACGACAACTTTGCCGCGCAAGAAGTAACTAAGACCTGATACTAAATTAATGTCATCTGTAATAACTCCTGAAAGCTCACAACCTGCTGAACCGATGTCTGTTGTTCCGGTTGGGCAAGATGGCGTCGGGTTGATGCCATATGTCCAGTTAAGGGTCCAGTTATCAGTAGCTGAAGAGCTTTTCACTGCACCGATATAGGTTGCAAATTCGAACCATGTCAGTGTTTCTTCAGTGTTAACATTTACGGAAGTTACAGAGTTTTCATTATTACCGTTAATGAAACCATTCGACAATGTGCTGGCCAATTCAACATTATTGGCTCCGGCGGCGAATTTAGCAGCAAGACCTGTTCCTGCGGCTGTATCATCTTCACCAGCACCTGTGTCATCTTTGAAAGAGTCCTCACAATCAAACAATACAGATTTCAAAGAAATGCCTGTTGCTGTTGTGCTGTTTGTGTAAGTTGCTGTCCCATCAATATCCCAGCAGTCTTCAAAATTGGAAACAACAGAGTTATAAATGCCCGCTCCAGTACCTTCGCGGAGCAAAATCCCGATGTCAGACTCAGCAGGACGCGCACCAACGAGTGTCACATTTGACAATACAGGACGAGCACGTGGCAAAGCATCATTGTCAGAGGAGTTACTGTCAGCCTCAATACCTTGGTCTGTATTTGCTTGGTTAGGGTTCTGCATGACGATCGCATATTGGATGTAACCGCGATAACCATTTGTCCAGTCGATACTGTCATCATCTGCACCGGTTACAACAATGTATTTTGCGTTAGCTGTACCACCGAAGAATTCGATACCATCATCCGCCCCGTTATGAACATGAACATATTCAATCGTCGTGCCGGAACCAACCCCCTGGAAGGCAATACCATTCAGCTCATTATCTGCTGTAAACGCAAACCCCGCGTAACGGACCTGCATGTAACGGAATGTACCGGAGTTATCCGTGTCATCGTCACCACCGTAAAGGCCGCTATCGCCTTCACCTTCACGCTCACAAATGTTGGCAGCAAGCTCACAATCAGTGCCTTTGTTAATAGTTGCTAGACCATTAACCACAATCCCGCCCCATTCACCGGTTTCAGATTCTTCAAGGGCAATTGGAGATGTACGACCACGCAGGTGATCCTGTTCGGAGGTGAAGATAATTGGTTGTGTTGCAGAACCAGTGGCTTCCAAACGAGAACCACGGGTAATAACAAGGTAAGAGGTCACACCAGAGGTCGGCGTTTGCTTACCGATAATTTTTGTTCCGGCTGGAATGGTCAGAACAGCATTAGTGCCGCCTGTACCGTCTTTAGCTTCATTTTCACCGACGACTACTTTACCGTCCAACATATAAATGTTCGAGGCGCTAAGTGTCAGATCGGAAGCAATCGTGCCAGAAATAGAGCAAACTTCATCATCATTACTTAGTGTGACTTGAGTTAACCCGTCTTCACAATTGGCAGTTGCGCCACTGGAGCCGCTAGAACTACCGCCAGAAGTAGTACCACCTGCGCCGGGGTTAGGACCGACCGTGCCAAGAGAGGCCAGTTCGGTATTACTGTCGCCATCACATGCGGCAACTGTCAGACCTAGAACGGCCGACATCAAAAATTTACGAAAAAGAGTGAAAGATGGCATTTTGCCCTCCAATGGAATGTTGTACCAATTAGTGGGCATAATAAAACTTTAGAACGTTACAGAAGTTTTACACTTATGTAACAATTTGTTTTTTTCAGGGAATAATTATCTTTTTAAAAGTTTTTCTCAATGAAAGTGAAGCATTTTTAAGGGTTGTCAGTCTTTCTTTTTTGTCATTTCCATATTGTCGGGGTTAATACCCATGCTTTCCATACGCGCCCGCCAGCTTTTATGAGCCAGTTTTTGCATATCCTCGACCTTATCGGACTCATCCATAATTTCTAACCCGATGAGCGTTTCCATAATATCTTCCATCGTCACAATTCCCTGCACGGTTCCATATTCATCCAAGATCAATGCAATGTGGTTCTTTTCATGGACCAGACGGTCAAATATCGTGGAGGCGTCAAGAACATCCGGAACCATCAAAAATGGTCGGCGAAACTCTGAAAGTGATTTTCCAAACTCATCCTTCGCCTGCGCCATAAGTAAATCGCTTTTAAGAACATAGCCGGTCACATCGTCCTCATTTTCCGCATAAACAGGAAAACGAGAAAAAGGATGTGCAGCATGGGAATTAAAAAAATCTCTTACCGTCATATTTTCAGATGCAGAAAAAACAACTGGTCTAGGGGTCATAATATCTCGCACAGATAATTGACGCAGACGCATCAAATTAATGACAATCTTCATTTCTTTAGTTTCTAATAAGCCTTCATTGACGCCTATTTTAGCCATGGCCTCAAATTCATCACGGCTAAAAACATTAACACCAGCACTAGATCGCGAGAGCAGGCGTGTTAACTTTTCTGACAACCAGACAAAGGGCAATAGTATCTTTGTTAGCCCGTCAATCAGCACTGCAAAAGGCAGAGCTAATTGCCGCCAATATAAAGCTCCCAATGTTTTGGGAATAATCTCTGAAAACACTAAAATGAGCAGCGTTAGAATGGCAGAAGTCAGGCCAATATATTGATTGCCAAAGACTACCGCGGCCTGCGCGCCAACCCCCGCTGCACCAACCGTATGCGCGATAGTGTTAGCTGTGAGAATGGCCGCAAGCGGGCGATCGAGATTGCTGCGCAACCTGGTGAGTTTCTTCACCCGTGCTGACCCTTTGGGCTCTAAGGACGCAATGTAAGAGGGGCGCACAGAAAGCAGGACTGCTTCCGCCACAGAGCAAAAAAACGAGACCAGAACTGCCAGCAAAAGATAAAAAATAAGGAGAGTCATACGAACAACATAAAAGATGCCAATATAACTGTCACGCTAATCTCAACCATGTTGCGCCGAAACATTACTTAAACAAGTTTAAGGATTTATTTTTTAGGGAAAAATGGTGCCCGGGGGCGGATTTGAACCACCGACACGCGGATTTTCAGTCCGCTGCTCTACCCCTGAGCTACCCGGGCACTCTTGCAAGTGATGCGTACAGCCATAGAGCCGTTACCACCGCGTGGTTATAGGAAATTGGGGAAGCCCTGTCCACCATCAAAATAAGATGCGGCTTTGTGACTTCAGGACGCTAATGAATATCACCAAAGGTGTCTTCATCTTCGGAAAAATGGTCTGGCGGCTCAACAGCCGGAACGGAGTAATGCCCACCCAACCAGCGATGCAGATCAACATTTGCACATCTGGATGAACAAAACGGCTTGTAAGGCTGGGCGCTATCATTCTCCTTACAAATTGGGCACGGCACGGGCTTTTTGGTACTCTCAATCATCTTTAGGGTCTGGGTCATCTCTAAGGTCGGGGTCATCTTCACCATCAGCATTATCAAAATACCCTGCTGGCAAAGATTTCAACAAAGAAAGACGATCACGCTTTCGGGTCATTTCAATCACACCGAAATTAGACATCTGACCGATACGCACCGGCACGCGGTCATCTTGAAAAGCCGCGAGCAGACTTTCTTCGATTTTCTTTCCATCGGCTTCGTCCTGCATATCAATAAAATCAATTGCGATGAGGCCGCCAACAGCCCGCAACGGAATTTGATTGGCAATCTCAGCGACAGCCTCAAGATTAATCGCCAGCGCCGGGTCACTGTGACTGCCGGAATTCACATCAATCGTTGTCATGGCCTCGGTGGTCTCAATCGTTATCCAGCCACCCGACGGCAAATCCACACGTGGGTTCAGCGCCTTGTCGATTGTGCCATTAATATCATAACGATCGAACAGGATTTCACCGGCCTCGCTCTGCATAATAAGCGCTTCGGCCTGTGGCATTACTTTTTGACAATAGCTGCGTGCCATGCGGAAAG
This sequence comes from uncultured Alphaproteobacteria bacterium, assembly GCA_938091085.1. Classification (GTDB taxonomy): domain Bacteria; phylum Pseudomonadota; class Alphaproteobacteria; order RS24; family RS24; genus Micropelagius. The sequence continues at coordinate 39,276 of CALKOC010000042.1, read as the reverse complement.
CTGCTTCGCCTTGAATAGTCACAGATACCGTGTCAGGGCGAATAAAGTCACGCAAGCCGCGCTCAACCCCACCCAGATCTTGATGCAACAGGCAGGGCGGATCATTATCATCTCCCTTATCCAAAATATCAGTCCAGATACCGGCAATCATCTCCATGTCTTTTTCAAGCAATTCATTATCAACGCCCTCTGCCGCTGTCCGAAGCACCCAACCAGCAAGCCCGTCCATACCTTCAATGCCCAACCGGTCGCGCACTGTTTCAGCAAGTTCGATCAGCCTTTGTCGCTCTTTATCATCTTCTATAGAGCGCGAAACGGAAACTTTTGTCCGGCAGGGTGTCAGAACTGCATAGCGCCCGGGCAGGCTAATATCTGCTGTAAGTTGCGGCCCTTTATCACCATCTGCGGGGCGATTAACCTGAACCAGAACCGTGTCACCATCATGCACACAATCCTCAATCGGTGTATCCCGGTCAGCATCGATGAGAAGCGTACGGGCTTCGCGCGCACCGAGAAACCCGTCAGAGTTTTCGCCAATATTGACAAATGCCGCCTGCAATCTTGGGACAACACGCGCAACTTTTGCCAAATAAATCCGCCCGACATCTTGATTATCAGAGCCAACCGGCTCAATACGCAAATCAATCAGCTTTCCGTCATTCACATTGGCAACAAATACATGTCCCAACTCCACTGACATTAAAACTTCATGCCCCATGCGTTCCTCCTCAAAAACCCTCAATCATTATTTGCATTCTGTCTGCCCTTAAAACCGATACCGGTCAACAGCGAAGATGTTTCATATAAAGGTAATCCAACAACATTTGAATATGACCCATTTAAGGATTTCACAAATGCATCCGCCCGTCCCTGAATAGCGTAGCCACCTGCCTTACCTTGCCACTCCATACTATCAAGATAGGTCTTGATTTCCTCATCTGACAGCTTTTTCATGACCACACGCGTATCTGCAACTCTGAGCATGCTTTTGCCCTTATATAAAAGGCAGACACCACTATAAACCCGATGCGCCCGCCCCGATAAAAGCTGAAGACACGCTTTGGCCGTTTCCTCTGTCTCTGCTTTCGGCAGAATTCTGCGCCCCTGTGCCACAACTGTATCGGCAGCTAGAATAATCCAATCTTCATTTTCGGGGATTTGCGTTAGGACGGCTGCAGCTTTTTCAAAAGCAAGGCGGCGGGCCAATTCTCTCGGGGTTTCGCCAGATTGAGGTGTTTCGTCAATATCAGCCGGACCAACATTATCAGGCTTGATATCTATCTGGGCAAGCAGGTCAAGACGACGGGGCGATGCGCTGGCAAGCCATAGTTTTTGCCTATTTGTATCTATAGGTAATGCGCCCTTTAGTGAGGTCATATGGAGTCATTTCTACAAGAACCTTGTCGCCTGCCAAAACGCGAATACGGTTTTTCCGCATTTTCCCGGCAGTGTGGGCAATGATCTCGTGATCATTTTCCAATTTCACGCGAAAGGTTGCGTTCGGCAAAAGCTCGACAACAGTTCCCGGAAATTCAAGCAGTTCTTCTTTAGCCATATATCTTTCCTGTATAATGGCCGGAGAATGACCATAAAATGAGTTAAAATCAACCCCTCATTTGCAATACGCAAATCAAGGTGAAAAGGCGTCTAGCCGTATCAAAATCCATTGTGATAACATCGGACAACTTCTCTTGAAGCAAGGTAGAGCCTTCATTGTGTATAGCCCGGCGCCCCATATCTATTGTTTCAATTTTATCAGGCGAAGCTGAACGGATAGCTTGGTAATAATTTTCACAAATCAGGAAGTAATCCTTCACAAGCCGCCGAAAACTCATCAAGGAGAGTTCAATATCTTTTAAGGGATTATCCTCAAGGTTACACAGGCGAAAATTAAGCCCCTTTTCAGTCAGGGAAAGGGTTACCCGATAGGGCCCAGGCGCGCAATCTTTTGGCGAAAAACTGTTTTCTTCCAGCAAATCAAAAATCGCGACACGGCGTTCATGTTCAACATCAGGGTTACGGGCAATCAGCGCCGGATCATCTAGGGATAGATGAACGATTCTATTCGGGTTATCTGCCGGCGTGTCATTCATCAGTTTTTGTTCAATCTTATTGCAACAGATTTCGCATGCGCGGATAGCCCCTCGGACTCAGCCAGACGAATAGCATCCATTCCAATTTCTTTTAAACTATCGGCTGAACACGAAACCAGCGACGTGCGTTTCATAAAATTCAAAACAGAAAGCCCTGACGCATAACGCGAAGCTCGTGCCGTCGGCAGAACGTGATTTGGTCCGGCAATGTAATCGCCAATAGCTTCAGGTGTATAACGCCCCAGAAAAATAGCCCCTGCATTCCTGATATTATTAGAAAGACCTTCAGGATCTTTGACCGCCAGTTCAAGATGCTCCGGAGCCAGCCGGTCAATCAGCGCCGGTCCGTCTTGAGTTAAGTCTGGCACAAGGACAACCGCCCCGAAATTTTCCCAGCTTTGACGGGCAATTTCTGCCCGGGGCAGATCACTCAATTGCCGTTCCACCTCGTTACAGACGGCCTCTGCAAAGGCCACATCATCGGTCATCAAAATTGATTGCGCCACGCTGTCATGCTCTGCTTGAGATAACAAATCAGCCGCAATCCAAGCTGGATCATTTTCAGCATCGGCAACAACCAAAATTTCCGACGGACCCGCAACCATATCAATGCCAACATATCCAAAGACTTGTTTCTTGGCCGCCGCCACATAAGCATTGCCCGGGCCGACAATCACATCAACAGGCTCGATTGTGTCTGTACCATAAGCCAGTGCTGCAACAGCTTGCGCACCGCCGACTTTATATATTTCATCAACACCGGCGCGTTTTGCCGCCGCCAACACAAGCGGGTTAACCTTACCCTCTGGCATAGGGACAACCATGACGAGGCGGTCAACCCCAGCAACTTTGGCAGGTAACGCATTCATCAGTACAGAGGAGGGATAACTAGCCAGTCCGCCTGGCACATAAATTCCCGCCGCGCTTACTGCTGTCCAGCGATGGCCCAGTTCAACTCCCTGCGCATCAGTAAAGCGCTCATCCTGCGGCTTTTGGCGGGCATGAAAATCGGCAATTCTTTTCGCGGCAACATCCAGTGCTTGCAACGTTTCTTGAGGGCAGTCCGCTTCAGCACGGTCAATCTCGTCTGGAGAAACGCGCAACATATCCAGTGTCATAACATTACGGTCAAAACGCTCCGTATAATCACACAAAGCCTCATCGCCCCGTTCGCGAACATCATTAATGATATCACTCACAGCGAGATTAACATCCTCATCCTGCTCCCGCTTCATAGTGAGAAGTCGAGCAAAGGTCGCATCAAAATCTGTATCTGTTTTATTCAGTCGCAAGACCATATTAGTTCTCGTTTAACGGCTCATCATCTTTATGTTGTGGTCGGCTAGAAGCTGACCATCCGGGCGTAACATCCTGCATTACCATATTCAATGCGTCTATGGTGAGACGAATTTCAGATTGCCCAGAAAAGATTATACGCAAAATCCCCCCTGGAGGTTCTTGAGACACAAATTCTATCGCAAGTAAGGATAAAATCTGATCACTACCAAACTCAATATCGCGATAAGCAACCTTTCGTACATCCGTAAAATGCACACCTACCCGCACTCTTTGTTGGGTCTCTTCCTCCTCAACTTCCCAGCAAAAACGGTTCCCCATTATCGCAAAAAGCCGCATAGATTTATCAAACACCATATCGGAGGCGGTGATAATGCAATCCTGCATCATGGCTGAGACGACTTTTAAATCATCACGGTCGCAAGCCACCAAATTAAGCGGTTGATATGCAGTCATTTTATTATCTCAAGACCTTTCTACCATCTTTAAGAAACCCTGCTTATGTCCGCGCCACAGCCGGAGAGTTTTCTCTCAAGGTTTTCATATCCACGATCAAGGTGATATACCCTCTGAATGGTCGTCTGGCCCTCTGCAATCAGCCCGGCAATTATTAATGTAACGGATGCTCGCAAATCAGTCGCCATAACCGGCGCGCCTTTTAGTGTCTTCACTCCAGTAACACGTGCCGTATCTCCCTGAAGCTGAATATCAGCCCCCAGCCGTGCAAGTTCTTGCACATGCATAAACCTATTTTCAAAAATCGTTTCTCTGACATGGCTCACCCCATTCGCAACGCACATCAGACCCATAAAAGGTGCTTGAAGGTCAGTCGCAAAACCCGGATAAGGTTCTGTTACCACGTTCACCGGGCGTATATCCGATGTACCTTTGACCAATAACCCATCCGGTTTTGTTTCAAACGAAGCCCCTGCTTGTTTTAAAACAGGCGCTAAAGCACCAAGCAATGCTTCATCTGCTCCTGTCAAGGTTACCTCGCCATTTGACGCAACAACCGCACAGGCATAAGCACCCGCTTCAATCCTATCACGCGTAACCGTATGGGTCGTTCCATTCAGCTTCTCAACACCATCAATAATTAACGTGCGTGTCCCCAGCCCTTCAATCTGCGCCCCCATAGCCTGTAAACACCGCCCAACATCCATAATCTCAGGTTCGCTCGCCGCATTATTGATAATAGTTTGCCCATCTGCCAGGCTTGCTGCCATCATCATCACATGGGTTGCACCAACTGAAACGAAGGGGAAATTTATCTGAGCGCCGGTCAAACGACCAGAAGGTGAAAGAGCTTTGGCATTCACATAGCCGTCAGCAACATCAATTTCCGCGCCCATTTCCTTGAGGCCCTGCAAATAAAGATTTACCGGACGCGTACCAATCGCACATCCCCCGGGCAGAGAAACACGTGCCTGACCACAACGCGCGAGAAGTGGGCCTATCACCCAGAAACTCGCCCGCATCTTGGACACCAGTTCATATGAAGCGGTAGTTTGTGCAATGTTAGCAGCGTGAACTGTAAGCCCCTCGCCTTTACCCTGTCCAAAAAGGTCAACCTTGGCGCCCAATTCTTCTAAAACATGACCCAGAGTTGTTGTATCGGCTAGCCGCGGGGTACCCACGAGCTTGAGCGTTTCGTCGGTCAAAAGTCCTAATATCATAAGTGGCAACACGGCATTTTTTGAGCCGCTAATCGGCAAATCACCCATCAGCCTATTGCCACCATTTATGACAATTTTATCCATTGTTCTTATTCCTTACCGGTGTCTTTAGAATTTGGTGCTGAGTTTGCTGACAGGGGTGAAGAAATCGGCTCTACTTGTTTTTTAGCTTGTTGACGCCCTTCTTTTCGCCCTTCTTTTCGACGGTGCAAATTAGCCCGCAATGCCGCTCCTAACCGCTCGTTGCGGTCAGGTTTTGACCCTGATGAATTGTTAGATGGTGACATTTGAAACCGTTAAGATTGATTTGATTGAGACTTGCCTAATTGATCGTGCTGTGGCACTTAATGGCCTCGATAATAGGCTGCCGTAGCTCAGGGGTAGAGCACTCCCTTGGTAAGGGAGAGGCCGAGAGTTCAATTCTCTCCGGCAGCACCAGTTCCAAAACTTTCTCTCATACCCCATATACAGTTCTCCGGTTACTTCTGCACCAGCTTTTCAGCTTCTTTGGCGAACTGCTCCGCATCCTTGCCTTCAGCCTTTAAGAGTTCAGTAATATCAAAAGGTACCTTCGTGCCGGCCACACTTTTAGGCCGCGCCTCCATAGCATTTTGCCAACGCTGCATATGCTCTAAATCTCGGTTTTCAACACCTGACCAACTTGCTGTCCGTGTCCAACACCAATTCGCTATATCAGCAATAGAGAAGTCTTTTGCCAACCATTCACTTTCAGCCAGATGAGTATCAAGCACTTCAAAAAGGCGTCGAACCTCATTTTGATAGCGGTCTATCGCTGGCTGTATTTTTTCCGGGAAATACCTGAAGAAAACATTCGCTTGCCCCATCATGGGACCAATGCCCCCCATCTGAAACATCAGCCACGACATTACCTCAGCCCTGTCTTCCGCTTTGGTGGGGAGAAGCTTGCCAGTTTTCTCCGCAAGGTGAATCATAATCGCAGCGCTTTCAAACACTCTCAGGTCGTTCAAATCACGGTCAATAATAGCAGGAATCCGGCCATTCGGGTTAATCGCGAGATACTCAGGTTTTTTTTGATCACCGGCCTGAATGTCAATCACATGAACTGTATAATCCAGCTCAAGCTCTTCAAGCGTGACAGAAGCCTTGTATCCATTCGGTGTAGGTGATGTGTATAAATCAATCATTCTTTACCCCATAATTAGAGGCAATGATGACCTGAATTTCAGGGACTGACAAGAGGCTAAAGTCAGCAGTTATGATGAGGAAAAAATATTTAAAGGAAAGAGATACAGCGAAGTTAACAGACAAATATTTATCGTTGTAAATCCACGGTAAGTCCAATCATCAACCTATCTAATTCATCGCCTTCTACGTTTCCTGGCGTAAAATCAAACCTCAAATACTGGCCATCAGACAGCGTGTAATCCACACCAAAACCGTAGAGAAAACCGTTACCTTCATTTTCAGAAGTATTTGAAGCATCCGAACTAGCCTGATAAAGGCCAAGCCGTAAATAAGGTGAAAAAGGATTTTTCATCCGAATATGCGTAAGGCTGGATAACTCATACATTTTAACATCAGAATATTGCCCAGCACTGTTTGTATAGTCATTTGCACCTGTATAGCCAAGTTCAAGGCTTATCATGTCATTGAAAGAATAACCGCCTCCAAGGTAGAAGCCGCTTCCCTCCTCTTCCAAATCATTCGTCTGCCCGGCAAATTCAAAACTACTCTCTAAAACAGCACCAGCAGTCACGTAGAAGTGAGTAGCTGTATCAGTTTTATTTTGAGCTAACGCATGAGACGGTATGAGTAGAACAACCAATATTGGCAAAACCAGATTTTGTGAGAAAAGCGAACGGGCAGCCCTGATGAATACAAACATCATATTCCCCTATTTTTATTATTTTAAGGGAGTCATTTGTCGGGAAAACCTAGCCCACAAAAACACTCATGTCAAAAAACAATGCCAGGGAGCCTGAAAAGGCTAACCCTGGCTTGCTGTTCTTGTCTGTATTATGTGTTTATCCGAAGGCCTCATCCCACGTTCCAGATGTCGATGCTTTGGAATATTCCGTGGCACGATTCTCAAAGAAATTGGTGTGTTCGATACCATTCAACATCTCATCCATCCAAGGGAGCGGGTTCTTCTCAATATCGTAAATCGGGTTCAAATTAAGCTGGGTCAGACGACGGTTACCGATATAGCGGATATAATTTTTGACTTCGCTTGGCTCAAGTCCTTCAACACCACCCATTTCAAAAGCAAGATCAATAAAAGCGTCTTCGTGTGTGACAACTGTCTCACAGGCCTTATACAAATCTCTCTTCGTTTCTTCAGTCCAGATTTCCGGATTCTCATTTACGAAAGTGTTAAACAAGCGAACAATCGAATTCGTGTGCAAGGTCTCGTCTCGCGCGGACCAGGTTACAATCTGACCCATGCCTTTCATTTTATTGAAACGCGGGAAATTCATCAGAATCGCAAAGCTGGCAAAAAGCTGGAGGCCTTCCGTGAAAGCGCCAAAGACTGCAAGCGTTTTGGCAATGTCGGTTTTTGTTTCAACACCCCATTCTTGCATATAGTCATATTTGTCTTTCATTTCGGCATATTTCAGGAATGCTTCATATTCAACTTCTGGCATGCCAATTGTATCGAGCAAATGCGAATAGGCAGCAATATGAATGGTTTCCATATTTGAAAACGCAGATAGCATCATCTGGATTTCTGTCGGTTTAAAAACCTGAGAATAATGCTTCATATAGCAATTATTCACTTCCACATCAGCTTGGACGAAAAACCGGAAAATCTGTGTCAGTAGGTTCTTTTCACCTACTGTCATATTCTTGTGCCAATCTTTAACATCCTCGGCGAGAGGTACTTCTTCAGGCAACCAATGAATGCGCTGTTGAGTGAGCCAAGAGTCATACGCCCACGGATAAAGGAATGGTTTATAAACAATGCGGTCTTCTAGAAGTGACATGACACACGTCCTCTTAGTTAAGTTATAATTTATTCTGCATCCAAAAGAGCAAACCTAATGAGCGGTTTACTGGCAGGAAGCACATTCTTCATAATCGATGGTCGATACAGCAACAGTTTTTGCTGCATCCTGATCTGTGTGCGCTTCACCATCATTCTTTTCAGCGCGCTGAATAGAGAGTGAACGACAATAATATAAACTCTTCACGCCGCGCTTCCATGCCTGATAATGAATTTGGTGTAGGTCGCGTTTATGAATATCGGCAGGTAAGAATACGTTTAGAGATTGCGCCTGATCAATTAGCGGTGCACGGTCGCCGGCAAATTCAATCAACCATCTCTGGTCAATCTCGAAAGCAGTCTTAAAAACGGCCTTTTCTTCATCTGTCAGGAAATCAAGATGCATGACCGAGCCACCACTGGTCACGATAGATGACCATGTATCATCATCATTGCGACCTTTTTCATCCAACAATTTAGCCAGATGGCGGTTACGGACATTAAATGAGCCTGACAGCGTCTTATGCGTAAAGCTGTTACCGGCAATAGGTTCAATGCCGGGGCTGGTCCCACCACAAATAATTGAAATGGAAGCAGTTGGCGCGATCGCTGTCTTATTGGAGAATCGCTCCTGCATTCCGCATTCTGCTGCATCAGGACAGGCGCCACGCTCTTCAGCCATCTGGCGGGATGCATGATCAACCTGCTCTTTAATGTGGGCGAAAATACGGTTGTTCCAAACTTTCGCCATGACAGATTCCCACGGAATCATATTGGCTTGCAAATATGAATGGAAGCCCATCACGCCAAGACCGACACTGCGCTCACGCATCGCGGCATATTTTGCTTTTGCCATGCTATCAGGCGCACGTTGGATGAAATCCTCCAAAACATTATCAAGGAAGCGCATCACATCAGGCAGGAAGTTCGGGTCATCCTGCCAGTCATCATATTTTTCAACATTGACGGATGACAAGCAGCAAACCGCTGTTCTGTCATTGCCCAAATGGTCTTGGCCAGTTGGAAGGGTGATTTCAGCACACAGATTTGATGTTTTAATTTCAAGGTTCAAAAGCTTTTGATGCTCTGGACGCTGATTATTCACTGTGTCCCGGAAAATCATATAAGGTTCGCCCGTCTCGATACGTGCGGTGAGCATACGAATCCACAAATCACGTGCCTTTACCGAAGCTTGCACAGAATTGTCTTTAGGACTGCGGAGCGCCCAGTCTTCATCATTTTCAACGGCGCGCATAAAGGCGTCAGAAATCAGAATACCATGATGCAGATTCAAGGCTTTACGATTTGGATCGCCACCGGTCGGACGACGAATCTCAATAAATTCCTCAATCTCTGGATGATCAACCGGCAAATAAACCGCCGCAGAACCCCGACGCAGAGAGCCTTGAGAAATAGCAAGGGTCAGGCTATCCATGACGCGAATAAAAGGCACAATGCCTGAAGTCTTACCGTTTTGACCTACCTTCTCACCAATAGAACGCAAATTTCCCCAATAAGACCCAATACCGCCACCGCGTGCGGCAAGCCAGACATTCTCATTCCACAGATCTACAATGTCAGAGAGGCTGTCATTGGCCTCATTCAGGAAACAGGAGATAGGAAGGCCTCTAGTGGTACCGCCATTAGAAAGAATCGGCGTTGAAGGCATAAACCACAACTTCGATATGTAATCATAAAGTCGTTGAGCATGCGCTTCATCATCACCATAGAAAGAAGCAACTCGCGCAAATAAACTTTGATAAGTCTCACCGGGCATCAAATACCGGTCTGTCAGCGTGGCTTTACCAAATTCAGTCAATAAAGCGTCGCGTGAAGAATCAATTTTAACACTCGGACGGTCTTCAAACTGGACAATTTGATTGCCCCGTTCAAAATCCATCTGAGGTTGTGCGGTCACATCATGACCTTCAGCCTTACGGCTGCCCCTTAATTCCTGCGATGCTGTTTTCAACACATCCTGAACCTGCTGCTCGGCAGCCTCTGTCTGACCATCTTTTCTGTCAGTATTATTAAACATTCGCCCGTCCTCAGTGCCAAAGATAAATTTCGATTAGACAAAAATTCATCTTAATAAGCTGTGTATTGCCATCTTTTGAGCCTAAATTTGGGGGCAATTTACCGGCAGGTGCGTAAAGACACACCATGAAAAACGTCGATCATGGCCGAGAGTTAGTCCCCAAATCTGACCCGTCACAAAATCCGACAAATCAGCAAAAACTACAATATATAGTGTCTCAAACCATTTGATGCGTCAACAGGTAGTATATGTTTTTTTTTGTATTTTTTAAGACTTGCGCTCTAGTCATTGAAATTACAGGAAAATATTCTTAAAAAAAATTTCATTTGGAAGCATTCATGGTTACGAAACAATTGTAGTCACTTATCCACAGGTCATTTTGAATCAGTGATTTGGTCCAAACGGGTCAAAATCCATATAGCTGTGACGATATTTCCGAAAAAATAGATCGGTAGAGACCACATGGCAGCTTTTTTCCAGTCACTTTCAACAGTAAAAATAACGGCGGTCATACAGACAACCCCAAGCACCAAGTCCAGTATAGTGACCAGCCCCCAAGGCTCAGCGAGCACTTTCTCAAAGCCATTCAGCCCGACAGCCAGATAAGCCATCACACAAGCAACCAAAAAAACAGATAAAGCAAAGCCAACAATAAGTTTTAATTTTTGAGACATGAGATTCTCCTCTTTCTTTCAAATGGTATTTAGCATTTCATCACTGCACAATTTTGTCACAATCAGGGACATAAAAAAAACACATCCCTCAGCTACACAATCATACATAAATGAACCGTGAAGCCAAAATCGCTCTCATTAAATAAGGAGACTCACATGATAAAAAATCAAAAAATGCACCAATCAATGCTCACAATAATACCACGCGTGATATTAGTTCTTTTTATTTTTACTGGCACCGTTCAACCCTCATTTGCATGGGACCAAAATGGTTATGTCAAACCTGATGAAGCAACCCTAAAGAAACAACTCACCCCACTTCAATATTATGTGACGCAAGAAGACGGCACAGAAAAGCCTTTTGACAATCTATACTGGAACGAACAACGCGACGGAATATATGTCGATGTCATTTCTGGAGAACCTCTTTTTTCTTCAAGAGATAAATATAAAAGTGGAACCGGCTGGCCGTCTTTTATCCGCCCCCTGAAACCTGATAATATTGTCGAGAAGCCTGATAATTTTCTTTTCATAGAGCGCACGGAATTACGTTCCAAATATGCCGATAGCCATTTGGGACATGTATTTGATGATGGCCCTGCTCCAACAGGATTGAGATATTGTATTAACTCAGCCGCTTTGAAATTTGTTCCGGTAGAAGACATGGCCGCTGAAGGCTATGAAAATTATCTCGCGCCTTTTGAGGCATCAGAGCAATAGAGGCTCAACCCATCATGAACTCAGACAGGCTCACCTGAAATCATTGCAGCAATGTATGAGGCGACAGCATCGGGCTTTTCAAATGGCAGAAAATGGGTTGTATCCTCGATTGTTCGAAACGTCACAGGTTTACGGGTTTTCAAAAAAGGCTTGTTGGAATAAACCGTGGAGCCTTTCTCAGCTTGCACCAGCACCACATCACATGTGAGAGCTTTGATGGCACGCGCCGAATTATGCCGTTGAGCAATGTAATTCTGTGCCTCCCATTCAGGCTGACAACAAAGACCTACACCACCCTCTTTGGGCTCAATCGCCGATTCAAGATAGGCATTAAGAAAACCTTCATCATCTTTCGCAAAAGCCCCACGCCCGTAATAGGACTGAGCAATCTCTGAACGAGATTTAAAAACTCTGCGGCGGCGGCTGGACCGACGAATGAGATGACCGACAGGATGCGGTAATTTGAGTTGATGTAAAAATCCGGATAGCCAACCGAGATAATAAGGAATAATGACCGGATCGACGAGCACAAGCCCTTCGACAAGATCCGGCCGTTCAGCAGCAGCAAGAATAGACGTTGTTGCGCCAAGACTGTGACCAGTGAGATAGATTTTTTGTCCGTGGCGGTCTGCGAGTTTCTCTACGAAACGAATCATGTCGTCCTTGTAAGGACTCCAGCTTTTTAGTTCTTTCGGATTTGCAGGCAGTTTGGTTGCACCATGCCCGCGAGCGTCCCAAGCATAAACATGAGCCAGGTCAGTAAGTCTTGAAAGTAATGGGGCATAGGTACCGCCGCTAAAACCATTCGCATGCGCCCAATGAATGACAGGAGCACTCTTGGGAGCATCCCAATGCAAGTAATTTATGCTGTCTTCGAAATAAGCGTTTGGTTGACCGTGAAATGGCATCTGTATTTTTTGAGTTGCAAGAGGTGACATAATGTTTTCCACCTTTGTATATAAAAATTAAAGCTTATGATATTGCAGATAGATTAATTTCCAATCGTGTCGAGCTTTTAAAGTGGATATTCACCCACAAATATAAAGCCCGATATTTAAACATCACTTCGGAAGAAACTAATAACACTGCTCACTAAGCTCACTATGCAAATCAAGCCTTGCGTGATAAGTCATAGCTTTGAGCCATAACACAACAAAACCAAATGCAAATTTACTTACCCATTGCAGAGACCAGCGTAAGCATTTACTTGCTGCTTGGTCTTGGTGGCCTTGTAGGCTTTTTATCCGGCATGTTTGGCGTTGGCGGGGGATTTCTTATGACCCCGCTTCTGATTTTTATCGGTATTCCCCCAACTGTAGCCGTTGCGAGTGAAGCGAATCAAATTTTAGCTTCCTCCATCTCCGGCGGGATGGCTCATTTCCAAAAACGCGGTGTTGATATTCGCATGGGGTGCGTTTTGTTAGTGGGCGGATTATTGGGCTCGGCGGTCGGGGTTCAGCTTTACGCTGTAATGCGCGAAATGGGACAGATAGATCTGTTAATCTCTCTTTGCTATGTGGTTTTTCTTGGCGTTATCGGGCTGCTCATGATGATAGAGAGCATTCGCGCTATCCATGCCAGACAAATCGGACGCCCCATCCCTGCAAGACGGCCGGGACAACATAATTGGATACACGGCCTACCTTTTAAAATGCGATTTAAAGTATCTCATCTTTACACCAGCATTATCCCGCCAATTCTGATTGGGTTTTTTGTCGGTGTGCTGGCAGCAATTATGGGAGTCGGAGGCGGCTTCATCATGGTTCCGGCGATGATTTATCTGCTCCGTATGCCGACAAATGTAGTGATTGGCACATCCCTTTTTCAAATTATTTTCGTCTCTGCAGCTGTGACAGTCATGCATGCTGCGAAAAATCAGACTGTCGATGTTGTGTTAGCCACCATCTTGATTATTGGGGGTGTCGTTGGTGCGCAAATTGGTGCCCGTCTCGGACAAAAGCTCAGAGGCGAACAATTGAGAGCTTTACTCGCGCTAATTGTGCTGGGTGTCGGCCTTAAAATGCTGAATGATTTACTTTTCATGCCATCCGAAATTTACTCCCTGTCTTCTTCGGGGGTCATGCCGTAATGCGCATAGCTCTCAACATAAGAGGCGTTAACACATGCCTCATACTATTCATGTGGTTTGCCACTGTTTTATCAGAGGTCAAGGCGAATGAGCTTATAACCGATCTATCAACATCCGAGGTTGCCATTCAGGCAAATTTCGACGGAGAAACTGTTTTACTATTTGGCGCTTTTGATACCTCACGGAAAAATGCTTCACCGGATATCGTTGTGATACTGCGCGGGCCAGATGAAGCATTAAAAGTTAGACGCAAAGACAAAACCTTCGGACTATGGGTGAACACAGAGTCACTATCTGTTTCTTCAACACCATCCTATTATGCAGTGGCCGCATCACGTGCGTTGTCTGATATAACTACCCCTGAAACACGTCAGGAAATGGGCATCGGTCTGGATTATGTTCCCACAAAACTTGCTTCAACCCATGAAGATTCCGATTTATTTCTGGAAGGCCTTATCCGCAACAAACAAAGCCGCGATTTATATTCCGAAAATCCGTCCGGCGTGAAAATAATAGGCAACCGACTTTTTAGAACCGAGATTGCCCTTCCCCCGGGTGTTCCAATGGGTGTCTATGAAGCAAAAATAATTTTATTTGATGCCGGAAATGTTCTGAGCATGCAAAAAAACACAATAATTGTCGGCATTGCTGGCTTCGAACAATTCCTTCATCGCTTGGCACATCAACTTCCCATTCTATATGGTATCACGGGGGTATTGATTGCTGTCTTTTTTGGATGGATAGCAACAGTCCTTTTCCGCCGCAGAAGTTAGAGCAGAAGCTAATAATAAGCGGGTTATAATAAGAGGTTTAATAATGGTGATGCATGGATGAATTCGGGTTCTCCCTTGGGGCGGCTTTTCTTGGAGGCTTGCTGAGTTTTCTCTCACCTTGCGTCCTTCCACTCGTGCCAGGCTATCTATGCTTTGCTGCCGGTATCGGCTTTGAAGAGTTGTCTGATGCGGATGAAAACGTCATTCGGGGGCGTATACTGCCGGGGGCATTAGCTTTTGTTGCTGGTTTTTCGGTTGTCTTCATTTCACTCGGCGCAGGCGCGGCGGCTATTAATCCGTTTATTCTGGGTCATAAGGACTTACTCGCCCAAATTGCCGGTGTCTTTATCGTCATACTCGGTCTGCATATGGCGGGAATTTTTAGAATTTCTTTCTTGCAGCGCGAGCTTCGCGTCACCAAACCCGTTAATAATGATGAGAGTAAGGGCGAAAAACAGCTTTTAACCGCTTTTGGTCTCGGCTTGGCCTTTGCATTTGGCTGGACACCTTGCATAGGCCCTATTTTGGCAACCATACTGACCCTCGCAGCATCCAGCGACAGTCTTCAACAAGGCGTTGGGCTACTGGCTACTTATGCGGCAGGGCTGGGTGTTCCCTTTGTTTTGTCAGCCGTTGGTGTGGGGTATTTTCTGAAAAGCTCACCTAAAATTAAACAGAGATTAGGCCTGTTGGAAAAAATTACCGGTGGCTTACTCATTACAACCGGTGTGCTGATTTTTTCCGGCTCACTCCAAAACCTCGCCACATATCTTCTAGATTGGTTTCCTGCGCTCTCAACTCTTGGTTAATTTAAAAGATGATGGACGACGCCCAGAGTGACACCCTGAAAGAAATCGAGACCATTCCACCTGTGGCTTTATGGCTAGGTGTGGGAGGGCTGATTCCATTCTTGGCACCTGCATTGTTTATCTGGATGCCCCCTGCACAAGGATGGCAGGGTATTGCCGGAACTTTTGGCATGGTTTACGGGGCGATTATTTTATCATTTCTGGGCGGAGTAAGATGGGGCGGGGCCTTGCATCATTTGGACGCCCGAACGTTTATATTGAGCGTTCTACCAGCTTTGTTGGCATATGGTGTTTTAGTATTTCCGGCTATCCCATTGGGACCACTGCTCCTTGCCGCATGCCATAGTGTTCAGGGGCTATCAGATATCAGCGCTGCGCGAAATGGTATGTTGCCAGTCTGGTATGCCCGTTTGCGCGCGGGTCTTACGCTAGGCGCAGTATCGTCATTATTGTCAATTGCGTTGAATTTTTATCTCGCGGCTAACGTGTAAAACGATAACCCCGAGTCTATTTGGTCACAAAAGAACGAACGCCACCAAGATATAGTTGGGACGCAAAACGAGCTGTCTGAACAGGGTCAGGCGGATTACGAGTCATCATTTCATCAAGTATTGAGAAGGCCGAGCCACTAATAGCGGACGTCATAAAATCCACATCCAAATCCGGTACAATGCCAGTCTGAATGGCTTGCAATAAATCCTCGCGCAACTCCTCAAGACCTGCGCGGGTTTGGGGGCCTGATAAATACCCTCCCTCGCGTCCACGATTTGAACGAAGCAGACCATAATCACCGGGGTTATTGGCGAAATAAGAAAAATAAGCGAGGAAACTCGTTTCAATAAAATCTTCAAAGTTTTTCGCATTGGCACGTACTGACCGCAGGCGCGGACGCAGTCTTTCACCAATATCGTCAATCAGTGCTTCAAAAACTTCTTCTTTACCCGTGAAGTAATTGTAAAACGTTCCGCTTGCCAAGCCCGTTCGCCGGATAATATCGCGCACAGTTGTACCGCCAAAACCAATTTCGGTAAAAACCTCGCGCGCGGCAATCAAGATAGAATCTCTATTGTTCGCGCGTGTAGCAGCTCTTTTTCCGGCAATAACTTCTTGGGTTTTAGACATATCCCCTCCGAAATGTCTTTTTACTATACTCTTTATAGGCTTGTCTTACCCTGAATTTCACACTGACAAAAGGGGCAGTACATTCTCTGGTGGTCGACCAATCGCCGCATCATTGGGCGTTTCAACAATTGGCCGCTCTATCAAAATCGGGTTTTCCGACATTGCTTTGATCAAAACGGCTTCATCATCAACCTCAGCAAGACTCAACTCTTTATACAATTTCTCATTCGTACGCATGGCTTCACGCGCTTTAAGACCGAGTTTTTTCAAAAGCGCTTTAATCTGCTTTTCGGTTAAAGGATTTTTGAGATATTCAACAATTTCAGGGCTCGTTCCATTTTCTTCTAAAAGAGCAAGCGTCTGCCGGGATTTGGTACATCTCGGATTATGTAAGATTTTCACTTTCATTTGCGCCCCCTTCTTTTTTGGCTCGGTAAGGTTTTCATATGAAACATCAACCCCTATAGCATCCTCAAGCGATGCAAAACCTTCATCGCGCAATAAATCTGCCAGTTCGCGTTTCAATTTAGCTATCAGTCCAGGCCCTTGATACACAAGAGCCGTATAAAGTTGAATAAGTGACGCACCTGATTTGATTTTTTCCAATGAACTGGCGGCATCACTTACCCCGCCGACACCTATGAGCGTCAGCTCACCCTTTGTATGTCTGTAAAATTGTCGCAAAACCTCTGTAGATTTTTGCATCAAGGGTCGTCCAGACAGCCCGCCCTCTTCCCATTTATAGGGAGAGCTTTTCATCCCATCGCGGTCTATCGTGGTATTTGACACAATAAGAGCCGCAGGTTTCACCTTAAGAGCGACTTTGGCAATCTCGGCAATGTCGTCATGTGTTAGATCAGGAGCTACCTTCAGAACAACAGGCACCTCTCCGGCAACTTCTTTCACTTGTGTGATGATTTGTGTCAACGCTTTAGCAGTTTGCAAATCTCTCAATCCAGGCGTGTTGGGTGAGGAAACATTTATCGTCAGATAATCGGCTAGCTCCGAGAAAACCTCCGCGCCAATGCGATAATCATCTATGCGATCTGATGAGTCCTTATTAGCACCGATATTTACCCCCACCGGAAAACCATTTGGCAGAAGGGCTTTATATGAAGCCAATCTCGCTCGAACAATCTGGTGACCCTCATTATTAAATCCAAGACGATTAATAATACCCTCATCTCTGGTCACACGAAAAATGCGCGGCGCCGGATTACCATCCTGAGGTTGCGGGGTAACAGTGCCGATTTCGGTAAAACCAAAACCCAACCGACTAACAGCTTCAGGTAACTCACCGTTCTTATCAAACCCTGCCGCCATGCCAAACGGGTTTGAAAACTCAAGCCCCATTGCCGATACCGAAAGGATGTAGTCATCACGACCGGAAGTAGGGATAAATTTACCGATTGTCGACAATACGCGAACAGTCAAGCGATGAGCCAACTCGGCGGGTAAGCAAAAAATTAACGGGCGTATTATTTTATATAGTCGCATTAATGCTCCTGATGTGGCGTGTCTATTGTCATATCTTCAGGAAAAATATGTTTACGACCGTTTAGCTGTAAAAGCCATACTCTATCTGCAAGACGGGGGTCCAATGGTGCATAAAAATGTGGAAACAAGATATCACCGCGCGAGGCTTCCCATTTTAATGCCGCGCTTAAACTGGCTACCGGAAAGCGCACCAGCACCAGCCCCTCTTGACCAGCGAAATATTTTGCAACTGTCGCCTCAACCTCTTCCGGCGGTGAGAGATGGATAAACCCATCTTCAATATCAAGCTGTGTGCCGGTGAAAATGCCTTTATCGGCGGCTGAAAGCCAATCCTGCTCCGGACATATTTTATAAATAAAAGTCGTTTTAGACGTCACGCATCCATCTCATTCTTCTTATTATGCTGTCTTTATTTATCACCTGTTAAATCACCATTCAAAGCTTGGTTAATCAATTCAACTGTGCGGTCCAACCCATATACAGCGATAAATGAACCAAAGCGTGGGCCTTGAGATTGTCCCAACAAAACTTCATAAAGCGCCTTGAACCAATCCCTCAGATTATCTTCAAAATAGGTTTTACCAATCGCATAAACTTCGGTCTGAATCGTTTCCGCATCCAAGTCACCGGATAAATCATTAAGCTTATCCCTTAGAGATATCATCGCTTGTTTTTCAGTTTCATCCGGGGCGCGGTAGCTTTTCGTTGGCTTTACAAAATCATGGTAATAGGCCACGGCATACTCTGCCATTGCATCCAATAAGGGCAACTCTTCGGGTGATGCCTCAGGAGCATAATTCTTTATAAAGCCCCAGAGTACATTTTTATCATCAGCATTACTCACACTGACAAGATTCAATAATAGCGCAAAACTTACCGGCAAATCACCTGACGGTGGCTTACCGCCATGAATATGCCAGACAGGGTTAGTAAGCTGTTCTTCTGGCGTTTGCGTGGAATACTTATTCAAAAATGTTAGATAATCATCAACATTTTTGGGGATGACATCAAAGTGTAACCGTTTGGCTTTACGTGGACTTTGAAACATATAAAGCGACAGGCTTTCTGGTGCGGCATAGGTCAACCACTGTTCAATGGTCAAGCCATTACCCCGAGATTTTGAAATTTTCTCGCCGTTTTCATCTAGAAACAGTTCGTAGTTAAACCCTTCGGGTGGTGACCCCCCTATCGCGCGACAAATTTTTGAGGAGAGCGTGACGCTCTCAATCAAATCTTTACCGGCCATTTCATAATCCACACCCAGCGCGACCCATCGCATCGCCCAGTCAGCTTTCCATTGCAATTTACATGCGCCACCGGTGACCGGCGCTGTGATGTCTTCACCACTTTCAGGATGGGTGTAGCTTATCGTCCCTGCCGTTTCATCTCGTGCTGTTAACGGCACCATCAAGACTTTGCCACTCGTCGGGCAAATCGGTAAAAACGGACTGTATGTTTTGCGTCGTTCCTCGCCAAGCGTGGGCAGAATAATGCCTGTTACGGCCTCATAATTAGCGAGAATTTTAAGCAATGTCTCATCCATAAGACCCGACTCATAATACTCCGTGGCACTGGCGAACTCGTAATCAAATTCAAATCTATCCAGAAATGTCTGCAGACGAGCATTATTATGTGCGCCAAAACTGTCATGAGTTTCAAATGGATCAGGCACACGGGTCAGGGGCTTTTCAAGATGCCCCGTAAGCATGTCAGCATTAGGCACATTATCAGGCACTTTTCTCAGGCCATCCATATCATCGGAAAAACAAATCAGTCGCGTTTTGATATCCGGCGCAAGCGTCTCAAGAGCCTGACGCACCATGCTGGTCCGCGCCACTTCCCCAAATGTGCCAATATGAGGTAAGCCACTTGGCCCATAGCCTGTTTCAAACAGCACATCGTTCCTGCCTGATGCCTCTAAACGTTTCAGGATTTTTCGAGCCTCCTCGAAAGGCCAGGCCTTGCTATCAGCGGCTAAAGTTTTCCAATTTTCCAAGTCTGATGTCCTATAAAAGTTTTATTATATTTCAATCGGCAATATTTCAAATATATGCGAGAAACTAGCGATTGAGAAAAGCTTGTCAAACAACATTATGTTCGCCAACATTAATTTAAGGAAGGGACATGACTATTCACACCCCTATGACAGAACAGCAGGTTCTTATTCATCTCATGCTGGCTATGGCAGCAGCCGATGAAGCAATCAGTGATGCCGAACTTTTGCGTGTCGAAAGGTTGATTGATTTTTTACCAGTATTTGAAAATTTTCCGAGCGAAGATCTGGATATTGTCACCGACAATTTTGTCGAATTAATGGCAGTGGAAGAAGGGTTAGACAGCTTAATGACCCTGCTTGCAAGCACCTTGCCTGATGAATTGCATGAAACTGCTTATGCCCTGGCTGTTGAAATTGCAGCTGCAGATTTGACAGTCACGCCCGAGGAATTGCACCTTCTCAATATGATCAGAGATTTTTTGAAAGTAGATAAGCTTGCCGCCGCCGCGATTGAACGTGGCGCGCGCGCCAGATTTCGAAGAATTCCCTCCTGATCCATGCCTCAAAAAACACGAATATATAATCAGCAAAAAAATAATTTTCTATTTTTGTGAGTATCTAGATTTATTCTCTTTACAATAAGTAGAACTCTCCCCGTGTATCTGTAAGGCTCTGTGGCAGGAGGGCAATACAAATTGCAAGACGGGGTCCATGAGCCATCTGTACCAGCATTAAATCGGCTAAAAGAAACAAATATTGATATTCGTGATGTAACGCATGCTCTCGCCCGCTATGCGCCGGAAGACTCTTCCCATCAGCCGATGCCGCCACGACTTGTAGTTGCCATTACCCTAATAATCAGCTTGGTGATTGGTGCAATTATCAATGGCAATAGTTTGCCTCTGATTTTATTAACCTTAATGCTTACTTCCTATTTCCCACTTTATGTGATGGCAATCTTACTGGATGTGCGCACCCCTCTGACCCTTGAATTTCTCGCTGATACGCAACTCCCTCGATACACCGTCATTTTACCCTTATACAAAGAGGCTAATATGGTGGGACAAATTACCTACGCAATGAGGCAAATAAACTACCCATCAAAAAAAATTGAGTTTTTCTATGTGGTGGAGGAGTCGGATCTCCAGACCTATAAAGCTTTGAGAAAGGCTTTATCTGAAGCATTAGCCGAAGGCATTGTGAATGAAAAAATTCTTGTTGTTCCAGATGGTACCCCCCGCACAAAACCGCGCGCCTGTAATTATGCCCTTGCCCATGCGAGTGGAGATTTGTTGGTAATTTATGACGCCGAAGACATACCGCATAGAGACCAGTTGCGCGCTGCAGCCTCTGAATTTGCACGACATGAGAATATTAACGACAAAAAGCTTGCTTGCCTGCAAGCCCCATTAGATATCAAGCTTGAAAAGAAAGAGGGATTTTGGGCGCGCCAGATGACTCTCGATTATTTACATCTTTTCAGATTCATTTTGCCTGCTTTGGTACGTTTCAAAATCCCGTTGCCACTTGGTGGGTCTTCCAACCATTTCAAAGTTAATGTTCTTCGGGAAATCTATGGTTGGGATAGTTGGAATGTAACTGAAGATGCAGATATAGGCATTCGGATGGCATTTCGCGGCTACACAACTGCCATGATTGCCCCGCCGACAATAGAGAGTCCTACGCGAGATTTCTGGGACTTTGTCAAGCAACGTACCCGCTGGCAAAAGGGGCATTTCCAGACTTTGCTCGTACTCCTAAGAAAGCCGTTAAAACTCATCAAAAAAGTCGGCGTGTTAGGCTATATGGGCCTTCATCTCGTGATACTTACCCGATGTTTATATGGGTTAGGCGTATGGGTTTTTATCGTGGTTTGTCTTTATAGCATTCCAGACATCCAGAGTTTCGCTGACTATCAATGGCAGCTTTTTGTTATTTTAATAAATTGGGCAATGATCTTTTATTCATATTTCTATGTCTGCCATCGCGCAAAACGCTCCGACTTATTCAAAGATATTTTCGGCTTATTTGTTATCTGGCTATTAGCTGGGTTCATCACCTGCCGAGCTATAGCGCAACTATTCTGGTCACCATTTACTTGGGAAAAGACTAATCACACCCCCATTGGCTCAGGCATGGACTAGGTAATAAACAGGCAAAAATATTAAGGCTCTAATCTTGAATAAAATGCTTGGAGAGCCGAAGCCCCTGACGCTGATAATTTGAAGAAAGCGACTTGCCGTATAGCACTTCCGGCCTGTCAGTCAGGCGTTCATATATTAGCCGCCCGATAACCTGTCCATGCTCCAAAATAAAAGGCACTTCTCGCGAGCGCACCTCTAGCACGGCACGGCTACCCTTGCCTTCTAGGCCTGCCCCAAATCCTGGGTCAAAGAACCCTGCATAATGAACACGAAACTCCCCTACTAATGGGTTAAATGGAACCATTTCCGCCGCATGTGTAGGCGGGATGGAAACAGACTCTCTGGAAGCCAGAATGTAGAATTCGTCTGGGTCCAGAATGAGTTGGTTCTTGCCATGATTATATATGGGTTCCCAAAATTCGTTCATCGGGAGAGCATTAACCCGGTCCACATCAATCAACCCGGCATGGCGTTTCGCACGATAACCGATCAGCCCTGTTTGCTTGTCACCAGCGAGATCAATTGACAGTGCCAGCCCGCCATCAATATTGGCAATCCCATCAACCAATGCGCTTTCCTGATGCAGACGCTTAATTTCAGCATCCGAATGAGCCGGATTGCCGCGACGAAACCGCATTTGAGATAGCCGCGATCCCGCCCGCACCAATACAGGAAACGTACGAGGGCTGACCTCAAGGTAAAGATGGCCCTTATAACCGGGTGGTGCTTTATCAAATTCGACACCAAAATCTGTAATCACGCGTGTGAAAACATCAATTCTGCCGGTTGAGCTTTTCGGGTTCGCAAAACCGCCCGTTCGCTCAGGCAAGGCAAGCGCTTCCATTAGCGGAACGAGATAAACGCATCCGGTTTCAAGCACGGCGCCATCGGTTAAATCAATCTTATGAAATGCCAGCGTTTCAAGCTTTTGCATCACCTGACCCGAGACCCCGGGCAGAAAACTTGCCCGTATCCGATAGGCTGTATCCCCCAGGCGCAAATCAAGGCTTGCCGGTTGTATCTGGTCTTCCAAAACACCGGATTTTTGTCCGTTTACAGCCCAGATTTGTTGGTCGCGGATCATGTTACGGATACCATGAGCGGGTAATATACCTGTTGCGTGAGTTTGCCCGGGAGCTGTCACAGGTGTTTGTTCTTCTTCTGGAAACAGTTGCATGTTAAATCCTGAAAATCGGGTATCGATTCGCTAGTGCTTATTAAATGGTTGGACGGCTCTCAAAACAAGTGCTGTGCTAAAATACACGGTGGATAACAGTACACTTGACGAAAACAGTTTTTTTCGTCATTTTCCGCACTTGGGTGTGGTGATTTGAGCCGGTCGGCTTGCAGCCACGTTAAATAAATGGCTAAAAAGACCGGGTGACATCCCGGTCCCTTGGCCGGGTTTTTTTATAAGTGGCCTATTTGTAAGAGGCCAACGGAAAGTATCTGATGGCAAAAGATAAAATTAAAAACAAATGGCGAAAAACGACCAACCTTGTGCATGAAGCCGAGCCACGCACCGCCTATGGGGAAACAGCAGAAGCATTGTTTCTGACCTCAGGCTATGTCTATGACAGTGCCGAACAAGCTGAAGCGCGTTTTCTGGGAGAGGATGACGGCTATCAATATAGCCGTTTCGGGAATCCGACTGTGCGAAGCTTCGAAAAGCGAATGATTGCTTTTGAAAGCGCTGACTTTAACTCCGAAACAGGTTTTGAAATTGACGCCCGTGCTACTGCCACAGGTATGGCTGCCGTTACCGCAGCAATGTTGTGTTATTTAAAAGCCGGTGATCATGTTGTTGCAGCTAAGGCACTGTTCGGGTCATGCCGTTATATTGTCGAAACATTGTTGCCGCGTTACGGCATCAAAACGACACTGATTGATGGCACAGATTTAACAGCATGGGAGCGAGCGGCACTGCCAGAGACAAAAATCTTTTTTCTCGAGAGCCCCACAAATCCGATGTTGGATATCCTCGATATTGAAGCTATCTCAGAGATTGCCCACAGGCACGATTCGTTAATGGTGGTTGATAATGTATTTGCCACCCCGGTTTTGCAAAATCCATTCACCTTGGGCGCAGATATTGTGATTTACTCAGCAACCAAACATATTGACGGACAAGGCAGGTGTCTTGGCGGTATTGTGCTGGGGCGCAAAGACTGGATTGATGATTATCTTGCCAATTTCATTCGCCAGACAGGGCCATCTATCAGCCCATTTAATGCCTGGGTGATGCTGAAGTCCCTTGAAACAATGGAATTGCGAGTTCATGCCCATTGTGACCGCGCTGAAAAACTAACCGAGGCTTTGAGTGTCCATCCAAAAGTTTCAAGGCTGGTTTATCCGGGCAATCCCAGTCATCCGCACTACGAACTTGCCAAAAAACAAATGCAACGTGGCGGTAACCTGTTTTCATTCGAAGTTTCGGGTGGACAAAAAGCTGCTTTTCAACTCGCCAATAATTTGCAGCTTGTTAAAATATCCAATAATCTTGGAGATGCTAAATCGCTTATCACGCATCCGTCGACAACGACACATCAGAAGCTTGAAGAGCAAGAGAGGCTTAAAATCGGTATTACACCAGGAACCCTGCGTGTTTCTGTCGGGTTAGAAGACCCACAAGATTTGATAGATGATTTTATACAGGCCTTGGAAACACTTGATTCATAAAATGCGTCTTCTTATGGCGCCACTTAACCGGTCGGGAAAATGTTTGAAGCCATAACAGAAAATATTAAGGTTATTGTGGAGACCCGCTTTATCGACGACCAGTCTGACCCTGATGAAGGATATTATGTCTGGGCCTACAGAATAACTATCGTCAATTTAGGTGAAGAAACAGTTCAACTTCTTGCCCGCCACTGGAAAATTACAGATGCGCTGGGCCGCCTTCAAGAGGTGAAGGGCGATGGCGTTGTCGGCGAACAGCCAACACTTCTCCCGGGCGCAGATTATACCTATTCCTCCGGTACACCCCTCACAACTTCCAGCGGTTTTATGTGTGGTCATTATTTAATGCAAACAGCAAGTGGTAGAGATTTTGATGCTGAAATACCGGCCTTTTCTCTGGTAAGCCCATTTGCCAAGACCGCGCTTCACTGATGAATGAATTTCGCTCCGTATTGTTTATTATTGGCTTGATGCTGGGTAGCCTTGCTGTCGGCATGCTTGTCCCTGCCGTGACGGGCATTTTTCAAACCAGCCCAGATTGGAAGAGCTTTATCATTAGCGCTTGTATTACTGGTTTTTTTGCTGTTGCGCTTATCTTGACCAGTCGCGGTGAATTGCGCCCACTGACAGTTAAACAGGCTTTTGTTTTAACCGGCTTCTCATGGTTGGCGCTCACGGCATTTGCAGCATTACCTCTAAATTTCAGTCTTATAGGGCTAACTTATACAGATAGTTTTTTTGAAGCCATGTCGGGCCTGACAACAACCGGTGCAACAATCATAACCGGTCTGGACACGACCCCGCCGGAAATTTTATTGTGGCGCGCAATGTTGCAATGGTTTGGCGGCATTGGGATTATCGTCATGGCAATATCAGTATTACCCATGCTGAATGTTGGTGGTATGCAGCTTTTCAGGCTCGAATCCTCCGATAATTCCGAAAAAATATTACCCCGCGCCACAGAAATTGCCGGATCAATCGCAAAAATTTATCTTTTCATATCCTTTCTATGTGCCTTTGCCTATCTCATTGCAGGGATGAGCCTGTTTGATGCCATTACCCATGCCATGACGACAATTTCTACCGGCGGTTTCTCAACATCAGACAACTCCCTCGGACACTTTAATAGTCTGGGTGTCGAGTCTGTCGCCGTATTCTTCATGATAATTTCCAGCTTGCCATTTGTCGTATATCTGCAGGCCATACAGGGCAACCGAGAACCCCTTCTTACTGATGCTCAAATAAGAGGGTTCTTATCCCTTCTCGTAACCATCATCACGACCTTATGGTTATATCGCATGATCACTCAGGATGTCTCCGCCGCCACAGCATTGCGTGAAGTAATTTTCAACACGACATCATTGCTCACAGGCACTGGCTATGCCTCCAGCGATTATGGCCAATGGGGTAATTTTGCTATTTGCCTATTATTTATTGTTTTATTTATTGGCGGGTGCGCCGGTTCAACCTCATGCGGCCTCAAAGTGTTCCGTGTTCAGGTGGTGCTTAAAAGTCTCCGTCGTCAGGTGCAGGAGTTGGCCTATCCCAATGGTGTGTTTGTAATGAAATATAATGGCAACGCTCTGCCGGATACGGTGACTGCATCAGTACTTACATTTGCCTTTACGTATTTCACCTTGTTTGGACTCATCGCTCTTCTATTAGGCATGCTCGGTTTAGATGCCTTGACAGCTCTCTCCGCCGCCGCCGCAGGGATTGCCAATGTCGGCCCAGGCATGGGTGAGGTAATCGGTCCGCAGGGAAATTATTCGGAACTTCCGGTCGCCGCTAAATGGGTTTTGTGCCTCGCAATGCTCTTGGGTAGGCTGGAGCTCTTCAGTGTATTGGTGATGCTGACACCTCGGTTCTGGCGTAACTGATTAAGCCAGACGGGCGCGGTTTATTCTGCGAGTGCGCTACGTTGTTTGCGTTGTGCGAAATAATCTCGAATATCACGCTGAATACCCAAAATAGCCGGCACGAGGAGAAGCACCAAAAATGCAGATGACGCAAGACCCCATGCCATCGTGATAACCATTGGTAAAAGAAATTGCGCCTGAGTGCTGGTTTCAAACAACATCGGCGCCAAGCCGAGAACCGTCGTGAGCGAGGTCAAGACAACAGCCCGCAACCGGTCATTCACGCCATTAATAATTGAGTCCTCAAAATTCTCACCCGCAGCCTGTCGCTCATCAATACGGCTGATGAGAATAATGGAATTATTAACAAGAATGCCCGATAGACCAAGCAACGCAATCATGCTCAAGAAATTAAACTCATAGCCCTGAACAAAATGACCAACAAGAGCCCCAATCATACCAAAAGGAATAACTGACATAATAACCAGAGGTTTTGTGTAGCTGGAGAAAACCAGCGCCAGCACCATGTAGATTAATCCCAGTCCAACAAACAAACCAACAATGAGTTGCTGGAAGCTCTCTTTCATATCTTCTTGTTCACCACGAACAACTTGCTCAACATTGTATTTTTCTTTTATTGCTGGCAATTTGGTCTGGGTATAATCCGTTACGATGTTTGCAGGATTACCTGCATTATCGGCAAAACCAGCTCGGATGAGCACTTCTCTCGCGCCACCGGCACGTCGGATAGTACTGAACCCTGGTTGCTCAGATACATCAACAACTTGAGCGAACGGCACATAACGTATAGGTTTGCTCCCCGGCACAGCAAGGAAGAAATCATCAAGATTTTGCGGATTGCCATAATCACGCGGCAGCAAAACGCGAATGGTTACTTCATTATCACCGCGTGCAAAGCGGCGCGCAATCGCACCCTCATAAGCATTTCTGAGTTGTTGACCGACAATCTGATTGGTAAAGCCTAATGCCGCACCATTCGGGTTGACTTCAATCAACAATTCCTGTTTCCCGTAAAACAAATTTTCATAAGGTGAAATAACAGGCGGATAAAGCTCGAGATCTCTCACAACTTCTCCTGCGGCCTGTTTCAGGCTCTCAAGCGTGTCGCCCTGCAAACGAATTTCTATAGGCGAACTTCCGGGACCATCGCTTAACTCTTGAACACTTGTGAAGCGAACACCTGCAATGGGCGGGAAATTTTCTTTCCATTTTTTGATAAATTCTTTTGTTCGAACGCTCCGAAGTTCCGACGCAATTAATTCAGTTTCGATGTAAGCCAGATGATTACCGGAACTTGAACCCATGCTACCCAGTTTAGAGAAACTTGCATTAATCAGTGTCTCTTCATCACCGCGCAGTTGTTTATCTGTTTCATAGAGCGCCGCTTCGATAGCTTCCATCCCCTGCTTAGTTACTTCGCGCGGGGTACCGGCGTGGAAAATTATACGCGCCGCAATACGTTCCATTTCAGGTGCCGGGAAAAACCTAAATTGCAAACGCCCACCGGCAAACAGAGAAATCGCAACAATAAAACAGGCAATAGCAATGCTCAGTGTTGTGTAGCGGTTCTTAAAAGCCGATATGGTTAACTGCCTGAAACGACCGTGACGGAATTCTTCAAACTTTTCGAGAAAACGTTTGCGAATTCCTGTTGGGGGTTTTTCCGGGTAGGTCAATGCATGCTTCAAGTGCGACGGCAGAATGAAGAAACATTCAACTAGACTGGCAGCAAGAACAGCAAATACCACAATAGGAATTGGCCGAGTCAAATCACCAAAAATATTATCAAGAGTCAGTATCGGTGTAAAAGCGGCAAGTGTTGTAAGACCGGCGGCAAAAATCGGTTTAGACATTCTCAATGCCCCACGCTCCGCCGCATATTCTGGGGTTGTCCCTCTTTTAAATACAGTAGCCGAATGTTCCCCGACCACAATCGCATCATCCACAATAATGCCCAGTGTCATAATAAAGGTGAACATTGACAGCATATTCATGGTGCGATCAAGCGGCCACATCAAGCCCAGTGTCGCCATAATGGAAATCGGCACACCCAGCGCGACCCAAAAGGCAATCCGCGCATTCAAAAACAAAAATAGGGTGATGAGAACAAGAATCATGCCCCCAAGCCCATTACGAAGCAACAGCCCGAGACGTTGGGCGATTTTGTCGGCAAGCGTATCATAGACTTTTAATTCCATGCCTTGTGGCAACTCAGTTTCAGCTTTCCTGCCAAAATCACGGAGTATTTTAAGCGTATCAAGTGAGTCAGAAGTTTCTGAGCGAAAGACTTTAATTTGAACAGCACGCTTACCATTGGTCCAACCTGTAGCCTGGTCGCTTTTAAAACTCTCCGTCACCTTTGCAACATCTTTAACCAGCACACGTTCTCCGCCCGGCAAAGCACGCACCTCAATTTCACCAACTTCTTCGGCAGTTTTCTTTAGACCGCGCGCCCTAATTTGTTTTTCTGTCTCGGCCCGCAATAACCCGCCCGGCATATCAAGTGAACTTGCCCGAATTGCATTCGCAATGTGATCAATTGTAAGGTCATAGCGACGGATTTGATCCATCCGTACCTCAATCCAAATCTCTTCATCTCTTACGCCGACCAGATCAACCTTATCGACACCTGCATCTAAGAGACCGTCTCTGAGCTTGGTTGCATAACTCTTAAGGGCTTTCTCTGGAAAATCTCCGCTTAGGAGAATATTGCCAACTGGGTCATAATTCACATATTGGCGAACAATCGGTCTTTCAATGTCTTTTGGCAAAGTTGTGATTTGTCCAATCGCAGCTTCAACATCATTGGTGGCTTTAGACATATCAAAGCCGCGTTTATAATTAAGATTGAAGCTGGCGGTGCCAGATCGCGCACGTGACTCAAGCTCATCAACACCGTCCAGATACCGCAACTGAGCCTGTAACGGCTCCACAATATTAATATCGACATCCTCAGCACTAGCGCCAGGCCAGACAATTGTGACACCGACAACTTCAATCTCAATATCGGGGAAAAACTGTGTATTAAGTTCACGTAAGCCCAGAAAGCCGAAAATAATCATCGACAGCATAAGCAGATGAGCCGCATTTCTATGAGAGATAAAAAATCTGACCAGTGAGGTGAAAGGGGAATAACCTTCCTCTTTGTCACCTTGCGCAGTTGATGGGGGTTCAGGCGGGGTCGTATCAGACATTAGGGGACATTAACCAAAACGCCATCGGCGATTTCTTCAAATCTGGTCGTCAGAACTTTTTCGCCCTGCGTTACACCCTCAGATATAAGAACCCGCCCACCGGCACGCATAACGCTTTTGACTGGACGCGCCTCCAGACGATTATTTGTAATGACGTAGACCATCTCACCCATCTCATTATCTACAAAAAGGGCATCTTCGGGCAATGAGGCGACGTTATCAAAAGTGTTGCCTTGCATAATCACCTCAACGAAAGCGCCGCCCCTAATAGGTGCTGTTCCTATGCTGGTGACATCTGCAATCACATCTACACCACGAATTGATGTGTCAATTGTGGCGCCGACATATTTTACCTTGCCTTCAAACGGCAGTTCTTTATTCCCGATTTTCCAAAGCGCATAGACAGGCTGACCAACAATATCGGACTGGGTAGTTAATAAGGATCCGTATTCGCTGTCAGAGAGGTTAAAACGAATTTCATAACTCGATGCATCACTCAATCTGGCAATATGATCATTTGGATTAACAAGACGACCTTCATCAACTGTGACATTACTCACATAGGCATCAAACGGCGCCACAACTTTTGTGTTATCCAGATTTCTTTGAGCGCGGCGAACAACGATTTTGAGGCGGTCAACAGCGGCCTTTTTAACCGTTAAATCGGTCTTTCTCTCATCAAGATAACGAAGCGCAACGGTTCCTTTTTCAAAAAGCTTCTGCGCACGCTCATAATCCCGACGACTCATTTTCAAAGAGGCTTGCGAACTGACAAGCTGAGCTTTCGCTTCACCCAGCGCATTTTCATATTCAAACGGGTCAATACTCAGGAGTTCTTCACCTTTTTTGACAAATGCCCCTTCGTGTAAAGCATCAGAAACAGAAACAACCTCTCCAGCGACGAGAGCGCGCAAGAATATATTACGTGCTGCCATTACTTCACCAAAAGAGGTGAATTCCGGCACAATCTGCCCATAAGACACTTCATGTACGGTAATGTTCCAGCTTTCTTCGCGGGGTTCGAAAGTCTTGGTTTTGGGATTTGTAACGACCATTAAGGCATAAAACAGCACAGACCCGCCGATAATTGATACCGGAAGCCTTGCCTTCTCAGGCAATGGAGACAATAGTTTGAAAACCAGCTGCCCAAAACTGCGCAGAGCCGGAAATACATACCGTTTCCATAAATCTTTAAATTTTGCCAACATGTTCGCCGTCCTAATGATTATATAACGTCTGAATTGCTGATTACCAGTTCCAGCAACCATGCTTTTTATATTATTTTTAATTTTTTAAGCGCGAGGCGCATTTGTTTATCAAATTCGCCCGCCAAATCACCCATGAGCATGAAATATGCCTCATCAAGCATATTCAGGTTATAAGTCCCGGAAACGGCCTTATTCGACACGATTTTAACACGCAAATCTTTACCGGTTTCCTGACCAATTTCCATTCCGGCAGGATAGTAAGCCACATCTACCACCAGGCTGGCAGAATAAACCAGTTTTTTTGACGTCAACAATCCAAAAGTGGTCGATTGTGTCTCTTGTTTACTTAAAACCCGTCCGTCAATTACCGTCAAAACCAACTGCGCAGTCGACCCGGATTGCCGCTCTAGACGATCTTCCATCCATTGTTTAACCACCAAGGTCGGATTTTGCGGTTTTTTAGTGTCTATTTGATTTTCCACCTCATCGGGTTGATAAGCAGATTTCAGTACAATCGACCCAGCCGCAATTTGTAATCTGGGCAAATGTTGGAACGTCAAATCATAACTAGGCGGTGCAGGTGGGGCAGATGCGCATGATATAAGGAGTGAAATAACAGGGCCAATAATGAGCGCATTTATGCCCTGCTTCGACAGGCTTTCCAAGTAAAGCGCCCTGACGAAGTTAGTTGATCGAAACATCCTTGAGCGATTGTGCATCAAATTGATAAATCTCATTACAAAACTCGCATGTAACGGTGACCTGACCCTCTTCCTGCATACTCAAAATATCTTCCTCAGGAAAAGAATTTAGCATATTTTCTATGCGCGTTCGCGAGCATCCGCAATTGAAACTGAAATCTTTAACGTCAAAAACCCTTACACCGTCTTCATTATAAAGGCGATAAACAAGCTGTTCCGGGCTCAGTTCAGGGTCCAGCAATTCATCCGGTTCTGTCGTTTCCATTAATGTTTGCATTCTCACCCAGTCATCGTGTGTGCTGGTTCTTCCCATATCAGAGCCACCTTGAAGCGCGGTCTGCTGAATCATAATGCCGCCCGCACGCCATTCCATATCCCCGCCGGGGCGGAATAATGGCATGGCTGTCAGTTTCAAATGCGTCTGGACTTGCTCAGAGCCATCAAAATATGCCAGCGCCGCAGACAATAGATTATCCTCTAATGGCACAATGCCCTGATACCGCTCCATATCCGGGCCCTGATCAATAGTGAAAGCAATATGTCCGGTGCCTAGCATATCCTGTTGCGTCGGACTTTCGCCCAGCGCCACAAAAGCTTCCTGATCAAGTTTCGCGTAACCGCGTAAACTGCCATCAGAGCGTGCATCACATACAAGCATTGAGACTGGTCCATCAGATTGCGTCTGAATAACGAAACGACCCTCAAATTTCATACTTGAAGCGAGCATGGCTGTTAGAACGACCGCCTCGCCCAACAAAGCCGAAACAGCTTCGGGGTAATCATGGCGGGAGAGTATCTCGTTAATCACTGAACCCAGCCTGACAACACGACCATGCGCACTGACATTCTCGATTTTATAAGGGAGAGAAATATTATCCATATTATGTGCCGGAGGCTTATCCTTCAAAACACCAAAGCAAAATTGCTTTTTGTATATGGTTTCTATTTTCTGCTTCGTCAAATACCACCGATTGCGGCCCATCTATGACACTTGCCTCTACCTCATTGCCTCGATAGGCAGGTAAGCAATGCAAGAACACACCATTATCTGACATGTTCATTAAGGCGTCAGTCACGCGGTAAGGTTCAAAAGCTTTCGCCCTTGCCGCCGCTTCCTCAGGGTTATCACTCATCGACACCCAGCAATCCGTATTAACGGCTATTGCCTGATCCACTGCCGCTTCGGGAGTATCGGAAAAGACAATTTTAGCTTCTCTTTCAGCAGCCCATGACAAGACTTCTTCGGGTGGCCTGAAATTATCCGGTACGGCGAGATGCAATTCAAAATCTAATAAGCTTGCTGCATGTATCCATGAGACAGACACATTATTACCGTCCCCAAGCCAAGCAATTTTTTGACCTTTAATGGAACCGCGATGTTCTTCAATTGTCAAAATATCAGCGAGAATCTGACACGGGTGGCTGAAGGCTGTAAGCCCATTAATCACCGACACGCTGGCTTCCGCTGCAAGTTCAGTCAGATTTTCATGCGGTCCCGTCCTCACCATAATAGCATCCACATAACGACTAAGCACCTTTGCCGTATCCGACAATGGCTCACCTCTGCCAAGTTGCATGTCATTATGGTTAAGCATCAGCGTATCGCCGCCCAGTTGCCGCATGGCGAGATCAAAAGACACACGTGTCCGGGTGGAAGGTTTATCAAATACCAAGGCAAGTAATTTTCCAGCCAGAGGTTGATCTGCATCCGGCGTGCCATTTGGTAATCCCGCACGCGCCTCTTTTCTGCGTCTGGCTTCGTCAACAATGTCCCTTACAGTTTGAGAGGTTAAATCAGACAAATCTAAAAAGTGCTTCGGCGTCATCTCTAAGCCTCCTCCACTGTCTTGTCCGACGCATTCTCAGTTACCCGCAAATTCTCGCATGCAGACTCCAGCGCCTCAACCGCAATGTCGATTTCTTCAAGCGTTATAGTGAGGGGCGGCAACAGCCTTACCACATTGTCACCCGCACCTACTGTGAGCAGTTTCTGATCCCGTAACGCCTCGACAAGCTTTTTATTTTCAATCACGGCTTTCAATCCAAGCATCAGACCTTCACCGCGGATTTCAGAGAGGATATCCGGAAAGCGGTCAATAACTGAGGCGGCTTTCTGTTTCAACGCCAGACCATTTTGACAAATTGTCTCCAGCATTTCTGGCGCGGCAATCGTATCAATAACAACTTTGCCAACAGCCATACCCAACGGATTACCGCCATAGGTCGAACCATGAGTACCCGGAACCATTCCTGATGCCGCAGCCTCCGTGGCAAGTATCGCGCCCAATGGAAAACCTCCGCCTATGCCTTTAGCAACAGACATAATATCTGGCGTGATATCCGTCCATTGATGCGCGAAGAGTTTACCTGTCCGGCCAATACCGCATTGCACTTCGTCAAAGATCAGAAGCAGACCATGCGCATCGCAAAGTTCCCTTAATTGTCTTAAAAAAGTAAAAGGCACAGGAACCACCCCACCCTCACCCTGAATAGGCTCAATTAATATTGCTGCCGTTGCCGGGGTGATAGCGCCTTTAACACGCTCAATATCAAATCTGTCAACATGCTTAAAACCTGCCAATGGCGGCCCGAAACCTTTAAGGTATCCCTCATTACCGGTAGCTGCCAGCGCAGCCAAAGTCCGCCCATGAAAAGCCCCCGTGAAACAGATGATTTCATAACGTCCATCATCACCCTTATCGGCAAAATATTTCCGTGCTGTTTTAATTGAGCCCTCAATGGCCTCGGCCCCCGAATTACAGAAAAAGATTTTCTCGGCAAATGTCAGTTCAGTGAGTGTTGCGGCGAGCGCTTGTTGTTCAGGTACAGTGTATAGATTAGAGACATGCCAAAGCTTATCGGCTTGCTCCTTTAAAGCCGCGACAAGTTCTGGATGCCCGTGGCCCAACGAATTGACAGCTATGCCCGTCGTAAAATCAAGGTATTTATCCCCGGACTCTGTTTCCAGCCACGCGCCATCGCCCCTGACAAATGACAGAGGACTGCGATTATAAGTACCCATGACCGGGTTAATCCCATTATCATCGTGCGTTTGCATATCCGTAAATAACCAAATTAGATTGAAATAAAAAACGCCCGACACTGTTTAAGGCAGGGCGACTAATAAAATCCAACAATCCCTATTATCCACGAAAAACCCCAACTTTGTCAATGAATTGAGGGATTGTGAGATTGAGTTTAAGCTTTGATGCGGTAGCCGCGATCGAA
The DNA here is from genome assembly GCA_938091085.1 of uncultured Alphaproteobacteria bacterium. GTDB lineage: Bacteria > Pseudomonadota > Alphaproteobacteria > RS24 > RS24 > Micropelagius. The sequence continues at coordinate 4,494 of CALKOC010000042.1, read as the reverse complement.
CATAATATAACAACTCACCCATAGGATAATATTTAAAGCCGCCAGCAAGAGTACGCCAACCACTAGATTGCCCTCCGGCTGACCAATAAAGCCATAGCGGAAACCGTCAATCATGTAGAAGAACGGATTAAAAGATGAAAACACCCGTGCTGGCTCGGGTAGTTGCTCCACCGAGTAAAAGGTGCCGGATAAAAATGTCAGCGGCGTAATAATGAAATTAGTAATCGCCTGCATATGATCAAATTTTTCAGCCCAGATACCCACCAACATGCCCATAAATGACATTAAGAGCGAACCGGATACCGCAAAGTAAAGCACCGCCCATATGTTACTGAGCGTGAAATCGACAAAAAAGGTCATGCCTAAAAAGGTGAATACACCGACAACCAACCCGCGTGTCAGGCCACCAAGCGCAATCGCAGTGGTTAATTCACCCGCAGACAAGGGGGGCATAAGAATATCAACTACATTACCCTGCACCTTACCGATTAATAAAGATGATGAGGTGTTAGCAAAGGCATTTTGCAACATTGCCATAATCACCAGACCCGGGGCGAGATAGCTCGTAAAGGGTGTGCCGCCAATATCCGGGCGCAAGCCCCCTAATGCTAGAGAAAAAATCGCCAAAAATAGCAAGGTCGTCACCACCGGCGCGCCTACAGTTTGAAAGACGACTTTCCAAAATCTGCGAACTTCGCGCAAATAAAGTGTCCATAACCCGACCCAATTCACCAATCCAAAGCGTCTAGCGCCCTGAGCAGGCCATGTGTGGTGAAAAGTAGAATTATCAGTATTCTGCGGTTCAGATGACATCTCTTAGCCATAGATTATCTCTGCGTTTCAGGCAATAGACGATTTTACGGATGTAAATCTGGGGAAAACTCAGTTTTTTGACGTTTCATCTGTGGATAATGGTCTTCGGTATATTGACGTAATTTCTACATCTTGTAGATTTTAAAAATTAAACCACTAGATGTAGTGAGTTTTATTAATAACGGCATTACATGCGCAACTAATTCAGGAGATAATCATGGCTTGGACAGAAGAAAGGGTAGAATTACTCAAGAAACTTTGGACAGAAGGTTTAAGTGCGAGCCAGATTGCCCGTCAAATGGGCGGTGTGACACGCAATGCCGTGATAGGCAAAGTGCACCGCCTCGGTCTATCAGGACGGGCTACACCAGCGCGGGTATCAACCGCCAAAATAGGCACACAGACCACCCGAACACGCCAGACGCAACCAAGTATTGCGGGTACTAAGCTCTCATATGACAAAGACGAGAGCTTAGACGAGATGAAATATGACCCTGCGCCTGAGCCTATTCTATCGCCGGAAGAACGTGCCAGCGTCTTGAACCTTACGGAACATACCTGCAAATGGCCTATCGGCGATCCGGGAAATTCAAACTTTCATTTTTGTGGTGCGAGAAGCAAACCCGGCAACCCATATTGCGAAACTCATGTCGTTCAGGCCTATCAACCGGTCGAAAGACGTCGCAGAAAAAGTTCAGGCCAAGCCTAATCTTCATGTTAGTCTCCTAGCTGCGTAAAGGGGGATTATTTATGACACAGCTTAATGGAAAAGTTTTCGTCATTACCGGAAGCGGTGATGGCATTGGTCGAACGACCGCTCAAGTTGCTGCTCAAAAGGGCGCACATATCATTGTTAATGACCTCAATCCTGAGGCGGCAGAGGAAACAGCCAAACTTATTAAAAATGATGGCGGAAAAGCCGATCACTTCCAGCTTGATGTGACGGATAGAGATGCTGTGTTTGAACTTGCCAAGCGTGTAGAAACAGATTTCGGTGGGGCTGATCTTCTCCTGAATAATGCAGGCGTATCCATGCGTGTCAGTGTTGAAAAAATGACCATGGAAGAAATGGAATGGATGATGGGCATTAATGTCTATGGCGTTCTTAACGGCACTCAGGCTTTTCTCTCTCAAATTAAAGAAAGCAAAGGGCATATTATTAATGTCTCAAGCGTTCTTGGGTTAATCGGCATGTCAACGCAGTCGGCATATAATGCTGCAAAATTTGCCGTTGCCGGTTTCTCAGAAGCACTCCGCCTCGAAATGTTAGACCATGATGTCCGAGTATCGACGGTTTTCCCTGGCGGGGTCAGAACCAAAATCGCCACACGCACCCGTCTCCCCCAAGATGAGGATACCGAAGAAGCCCGCAGTGAATTACAAAAAGGGTTCAATCAAATGGCCTTCACAACGCCGATGGATGCCGGTAAAATTATTGTTAAAGGTATAGAAAAAGAAAGTCCGCGCATCCTCATCGGACGCGATGCACTGCATATTGATATTATGAGAAGACTTTTCCCTTCCCGTTATGCTAAATATCTTGGCTTAACGCGGGGTTTAAAAACATAATTACCCTGAAATTTGTTCTCCAAATTTAAGGTTAAATAGTGTCTTTTTTAAAACCCAAATTTTTTACACTTCTTTTCATGACGAGCCTTGTCTTGACTGGCTCGCTATTTAATCCAGCACACAGCGAAGCAAACGCAGGCGAGGTAAATGTTTACTCTTATCGCCAGCCTTTTCTGGTGAAACCTCTATTTGACAAATTTACTGACCAAACCGGCATTAAGGTTAATGTTATATTTGCTCAAACAGGCCTGCTGGAAAAAATCAAATTGGAAGGGCAACGCAGTCCAGCAGATGTTCTCCTCACAGTAGATATTACGCGTCTACTCGAGGCGTCTCAGACGATTGCCCAAGAAGTAAACTCAGATATTCTAAGACAACATATCCCACCAGCTTTTCGCGGACAACAAAACCGATGGTTCGGTCTTACCCATCGCGCAAGAGTAGCTTTTGTGTCTAATCGCCTGCCAGAAGTGACACAGCTTACCTATGCTGAACTGGCCGATCCAAAATGGCAGGGAAAAATATGTACGCGTTCGGGTCAACACCCATATAATCTTGCCATGTTTGCCGCTTACCTCACCAAACATGGCGAAGCGGCAACTCAAGAATGGCTGAGCGGCCTTAAACAAAATCTGGCGCGCAAACCTTCAGGCAATGATAGGGCGCAAGTCCGTGCCGTATATGCTGGGGAATGTGATATCGCCATCGGGAACACTTATTATATGGGTGCCATGATTCAAAATGATAAAAACCCAGAGCAAAAAGAATGGGCTAAATCCGTTCACATGGTTTTTCCAGATAATCATACCACAGGCACACATGTTAATTTATCCGGCATGGTGATGGCACGTTATGCGCCCAATAAAGAAAATGCGCAAAAACTTATGGAATTTCTTGTTTCACAGGCAGCTCAAAAGATTTATGCCAATTTGAACTATGAATACCCTGTCAGAGCCGACACCTTACCGTCGCCGCTTGTTCAATCATGGGGGGCGCTCAAGCCGGACACGACACATGCTGCGGATATTGCCGTAAACCGATCAAAAGCCAGCCGGTTGGTCGATATTGTGGGCTATGATAGATAATGAACCGGTTTTAAAGTAATCATCTCATTGTATGAGCTGCGAACCTCAAATATGCACAATATTTAATCATATTATTTATGTGATGAATAAATAGGCAGTTCCAGAGATGCTTTTCGCCGCACTCTCCAACCTAAAAACATTGATCAGCAGTCAAACGTCTTAAAATAATATAATGATATCAATGATTTATAAAATATAATCCTCTCATTTTAATTTTTTGGCACAGTTCGTGAATATATGTTGCAGGCGCAAGTTAATAGCTTGCTTCTTTGTAGATTATGAAAGGATTCTAAAATGTTAATCTCACTTAAAGACCATCTAGTTAAAACAACAGCTCTCGGGCTGATGCTTGGTTCAACAATCATGATGTCACCAGCCAAAGCGGAAACCTCTTTGGAAGGTAACATCGGGTTCACGAACAACTATGTTTGGCGCGGTATGACCCAGACAGATGATCAGGCAGCCATCTCAGGCGGTCTTGATTTTGCTGCCGGCGGCTTTTACATCGGAACATGGGCATCAAACGTCGATTTTAGTGACGATACAAGTTCTGAGCAGGATATTTACTTCGGTTATGGTGGTGAAGCTGGTGGCGTAAGCTACGATGTAGGCTACATCGCATACTTATATTCTGGTGGTACTGACCTTGATTTCTCCGAAGTCTATGTGTCTGTTGGTGCTTCTGGCTTCACCCTGTCTTATTCATATCTGGTTGATGCAGATTACGATGCTGATAGTGGCGATGAGACATATCTTGCACTTGATTATGAACTCCCATTGGCTGGCGATTTTGGCGTTAGCCTTCACTACGGTATCTACGATAAAGACTCTGTTGCTGATGAGCAGATCGATTACAACATCACGATTTCCAAAGGTGATTTTGCCCTGACATTCAGTCAGGCGGATGACGAATTCTTCCCAGGCTCTGATTCAGACATGAAAGCATTCGTTTCCTACGGTATTGGATTCTAGGGAATTACCTAAGCGTTCGTTTTTATAGTTTTGTGATTTTAGATAATCACGGGAG
>CALKOC010000041.1 GCA_938091085.1 uncultured Alphaproteobacteria bacterium | reverse complement strand
ACTAGGTATAAAATTCATATCAAGAGGTTAGCCTATCACAAACAAATTTAGGGGGTTATTATGGATCTTGGTCTTAAAGGATTGAAAGTTATTCTTACCGGCGGTAGCCGCGGTATTGGTCGCGCTGCACTGGAAATTTTTGCGGCTGAAGGCTGCGATATCGGGTTCTTTTCTCGGAATGCAGAACAGGTTGCCGAGACAGTTGATAGTCTCTCAAAACATGGCGGAAAAGTCATAGGCGAAGCCTTTGACATGGATAATTTCGATGCCTATCCGGCGTGGCTAACGAAGACAGCCGATGCACTTGGAGGATGTGATATTTTCATACCCAATGTCAGTGCATCAGGCGCTGGCGCCACCGATGACTGGGACAAATGTGTGCAATATGACCTTAAAGGCACCGCGATTGGGGCAGGAGCGCTTGAGCCATATCTCGAAAAATCCGACAATGGCTCCATCGTGGTAATGTCCAGCACCGCAGGCTCGGAAACATTCCTTGTGCCACAACCCTATAATGCCATTAAAGGTGCTTTGATGACTTACACGAAACAGCTCTCCCAGCATTTGGGGCCGAAGCATATTCGTGTGAACGCGGTTTCTCCCGGTCCAATTAAATTCCCCGGTGGCAACTGGGAAACAATTGAAACAGCCATGCCAGAACTTTACGCCGCAACCATTGGGCAGATGGTATTGGGTCGCTTCGGTAGCCCTGAAGATGTTGCTAAAGCTGTTGTTTTTCTTGCCAGCCCGGCATCATCCTATACAACCGGCACTAATATCGTCGTAGATGGTGGGTACACTAAAAGAGTGCAATTCTAATTCTAATTTAGGGTTGCACCATTGCGGCACCATCAACATAGATGCCGTGACCACTCATGAAGCGCGCATCATCGCTAACCAAAAAGGCGATTACATCGGCTATGTCTTGCGGCTGACCGAGCCTGCCAAGGGGTGCTTTTTCTGACCAGAAAGTTTTATATTCAGGCATATCGTTAAACGCCGGTGCGGTCATCGGGGTTTCAATCGCGCCGGGCTGAACACAATTTACTGTAATGCCATGCCCGCCCAATTCGGTTGCCAGTGCACGGCTTAATCCGAGCAGTCCGTGTTTTGAGGCCGTATATGCAGCTAGCCCTGAGCCAGCAAATTCTGACATGACCGAGCCGATGGTTACAACCCGCCCCGCTTTAGACTCTTTCAATAATGACGTGGCGTCACGCACAAGTCGGAACACAGCTGTGAGATTAACCGCAAGATTATTGTTCCAAACCTGATCAGTTGTGTCTTCGAGTGGCAGAAACTCACTAATACCAGCACAGGTGACAATGATGTCCAGTTTCCCGAACCGACTATTCACCGCATCAAGAATTTCCTTGCTTGCACTGTCTGATGTGACATCAAGAAGCAAATCGGCATCGCCCTTTTGGTCAATCCGTAAAACCTCCGCCCCATCGGCAACCAGCCGTGCAGCTGTTTGAGCGCCGATACCCGATGCCCCACCAGTAACAATAGCGACCCGTCCATTTAACCTATCTGATGTCAGTTGGCTCAAAAGTCTGCTCCCTTTTTATTGCTCGCTCATATGAGTTTGACCCCTTAATCTGGGCTAACATCCAAAATAAGCTTGCCGGTATTTTGACCACTGAACAGTTTCATAAAGACGTCAAAAGAATTTTCAATGCCGCTCTCTATATGCTCATCAAATCTCACTTTTCCGTCTGCAATCCAGCCGGCGACTTCTGCCCCGCCTTCAGCAAACCGAGGCGCATAATCTCTGATAAGAAACCCTTTAACTGTTGTCTGTTTGACAATGGTCTGCCACAGATTCCGCGCACCTTTTGGCTCAGTATTATATTCACTGATAAGACCGCATAAAATTACACGCGAATATTCGTTCAGATTCATCAACCCAGCATCAAGAATATCACCACCGACATTTTCAAAAATAATATCCACGCCATCAGGTGCAGCTTCGCCAATCTCTTTTGTTAGCGTATCAACATCCTTGCCGCGATAATCTACCGCCGCGTCAAAGCCATAATCCTCAATCAGGCGGCGGCATTTTTCCGCACCCCCCGCAATGCCAACAGCACGACAGCCTTTAATTTTTGCAATCTGGCCAACCATCGAGCCAACTGCACCCGCAGCACCGGTCACCAAAACTGTCTCACCAGCTTTTGGTTGTCCTGCGTCTTGCAAGCCGAAATAAGCGGTCAGACCAACTGCCCCCAAGGCTGACAGAAAAATACTGGGCGAGGGAACAATATCGACATCAATCGGCGACGTAAAACCACCGGGGAGAACCAAAGAATATTCCTCGACCTTATTCAGTCCCAAAACCCATTGGCCTTCAGTAAATTCTGGATTTTTTGACTTATAAACCCGGCCAACTGTCGTGGCGCGCACCGCATCATCTAAATCAACAGGCGGCATATATGACGGGGCATCATCAAGCCAGCCCCGCATGGCAGGATCGATAGAAATAAAGTGATTACGGACAACAAACGCACCGTCTTCAGGCTCGGGAATTGGCGTTTCCAGCAACTCAAAATCATCCGGTTTTGGCTCCCCGACAGGTCTTTTTTTGAGAATAAATCGTCTGTTCGTCATCTCTATTCCTCCTTATATTTGTCGCCATAATCGCACAGCGCGACCTTGCCGCAACTAACAATTAACAGAGTATGCCATTCCAAACTGGCAGCTATGATATTGCTATGAAAATAATTAATATAACATGACAGGTAATCCATTCATGACCAGGTGTTGGCAAATAACCGCCCATCCTAGAGGGCGCCCCCTTGAAGACAGCGACTTCAAGTTGGTGGATATCGACCAACCCCAACCCGGCGCAGGCGAGGCGCTGCTAAAAACGCTTTGGCTCGGTTTTGATCCCGCTCAAAAAGGTTGGATGGAAAATGTTGCCGATTATGTCGCGCCCATGCAAATCGGCGATATCATGCGCGGCACGGGTATCGGTGAGGTTATAGAAAGCAACAATCCCGATATGCCTGTTGGCAGTCTTTGGACTGGCATGACCGGCTGGACAGAACATTTTGTAACCAACGGTAAAGGGTTTGATGCTGTCGAGACCGGATTGCCGCCAACAGCCAGCCTTTCTATTTTAGGTTTAACAGGAATGACTGCCTGGTGTGGCTTGTTCAAAATTGGCAAGCCTGTCGCCGGAGATACAGTTATTGTTTCCGGCGCCGCAGGCGCAACCGGATCGATTGTCGGTCAGCTGGCAAAACTGATGCAGTGCCGTGTAATTGGCATTGCTGGCGGGGCTGAAAAATGTGCTTGGCTTCAGGATGAAGCAGGTTTTGACGCAGCCATTGATTATAAAAACGAAAACGTCAAAGAACGCTTGCGGGACCTTGCGCCAAAAGGTGCAAATATCGTCTACGACAATGTGGGGGGCAAAGTTCTAGATGATATGCTGGGAAATATTGCCACTCATGCGCGTGTCGTTGTGTGTGGTGGCATCAGCCGTTATGAAACCGGCGACATGCCCGCCGGCCCACAAAATTATTTTAATTTAATTTTTCGTCGTGCAACGATGGCAGGGTTTATTGTCCTTGATTATACAAGTGAATTTCCGGGTATCCGAAAACGCATGATGCAACTGATTAAAGACGGCAAATTAACATGGCAGGAGGATTGTCAGTCCGGATTTGAAGCGGCGCCTGAAACGCTGAACCGCCTATATAAGGGATTAAATAAAGGGAAGCAGATTTTAAAAATCTGAATGAAATTAATTTTAGGGGAAAAGGGAGATGATAATGAACCAACTCGAAAACAAAGTAGCTTTGGTTACCGGCGGTGCATCCCGCCCGGGACTAGGAAGCGCCATTGCAGATAAATTTGCATCAGAAGGCGCTTTTGTATTTCTTACCGATATTGACGAAAAGGGATGTATCGCGTCACTTGATGTTATTAAAAATAATGGCGGACAGGGCGTTGCGCTGAAACATAATGTCACGGATGAAAAAGATTGGGACAATGTTTTTGCCGCCATTAAAGAGCAAAAAGGTCAGCTCGATATTCTTGTTAATAATGCCGGCATTTCACAACTCGGCACAATTGACTCGGCGACATCGGAAGAATATCTGCGTGTCATGGATACAAATATGCATAGCGTTTTTTATGGCACCAAAAGAGCCGTCGCGATGATGCGCGAAACCGGTAATGGCGGGAATATTATCAATATGTCCTCCATCTCTGGCATTGTCGGCATCCCCGGTAATGTGGCCTATAGTGCAGCTAAGGCGGGGGTCAGGCTGATGACAAAAACCGTCGCTATGGAAACCGCAAAAGAAAATATCCGTGTGAACTCCATTCACCCCGGCTTGATTGATACAAATTTACTCGCTGGCGCAAAACAGGAAAATGCCGAGAACTGGGATATGTTTGTGCAAGCTATTCCAATGGGTCGATTGGGTGAGCCTGAAGATATCGCTAATTGTGCATTGTTCTTGGCGAGTGATCAGGGGAAATATATCACCGGCGCAGAGCTTATAGTGGATGGTGGCGTTACAGCAATGTAACCTCTAGAGGCTTGAGTCTGGTTAAACTTTAAAAAAGTTTAACCAGCGTCTTGCCAATATTACCCCCAATAAACAGCTTGGTATAAGCCGTCAGCATATTCTCCAATCCATCCGTAACATCGAATGGCATATCCAGCTTGCCTGCAATATATTGCTCTTTAAGCGCCTCAGTTAAGCGCGCGCCCTGATCGGCAAAATCTGGTGAAAAGAAACCCTTAACCGTCAGGCGCTTCATCAAAATCTGATCAAATCTAGCAGGTTGTGTCGGCTGGCCAGAATATTCTGCAATCAGACCACTAATCGCAATTCGTCCATAATTTGCCATGTTTGGGAAAACCGCGTCAATTTGCGGGCCACCGACATTATCAAAGTAAACATCAATGCCCCCTTCAATCTGTTCCAGACGCTCCTCAACATTTTCAGATTTGTAATCAATGGCAGTAATGCCAAACTCTTTTTCCAAGAAAGCACATTTATCGGCACCACCCGCCGTACCATAAACATTACATCCAAGATTTCTGGCAATTTGACAGGCCACCATGCCGGCGGCGCCGCCTGCGGCAGATACCAATACATTTTCACCGGCTTTGGCTTCGCCGGTTTCTGTAATACCCCACATGCCGGTCCAGCCTGTAAAACCAAGTACGCCGAGATGCTGACGAATATCGTCGATAGATTTATCTAATTTCATAAGGCCGGAAAGTTCCGCCGTAACCACCGAATACTCAGCCCATTGTCCGAAGCCGCGAACCAAATCGCCTTCCACAAAGTTCGGGTCAGAGGAAGCTATTACTTCCCCGACGCCCAACCCCACCATAGGGATATTCAAATCCAGCGGCGGTTGGTAACCATCTTCCCGCCCGGTAATCCACATGCGTGTTCCGGCATCTAGAGAAAGGTACTGATTTTTAACAATGACTTGACCATCAACTGGAGTAGTTAGCGGCGTCTCCTCTAGCGTGAACGCTTCATCATAGGCGTTACCTTCGGGCCGTTTGATGAATTTCCAGAAGCGATTGGTGAGATTTTCAACCACAGCATATCTCCAATTTTTATTCTAGGTTTTGAACTTTACTCAGATCCGGGGAGTGGACGCTCGCCGGAAATGTCGAAGACTTTGACAGTTGTATCCTGCATATGCGGAAAGAATTTTTCGAAGAATGCCACAATCCATGGCTGTCCAAAATGAACCAGCAATGCCTCATCATCACGCCATTTCTCAAGCACATTCACAAGCCCCTTATCCGCATCCTCTACCAGTAAGGAATAATGCATGCATCCATCCTCGGCACGCACTTTGTCTACCATAGCGGCAACTTCGGCTTTAAAATCGTCAATGATTTCAGGATTCATTGTCATTGTTCCGGCTACAAAAATCATATCAGTTCTCCCAATTATAATGCCTGCTGTTTTTTACAATTTATAAACTCATAAAAGCCCCTGACCTGACCGCAAACCACTAGCTTTTTGGGGAGTATTTATCTGCAGACTAATTTTCCATGCTCAATCCAAGACAAATGGAGGTGAATTTATGTCCGACAAGCCCGACTTAATTAATTTGGTGAACATCTTTTTTGAATATGCCCGCCAGGGGAACTTCGTAGAACTTGAAGCCATGATGACAGATGATATCGTGATTATCGAGGCAGATAGTCTTCCATTCGCCGGAAAATATACAGGCAAAAAAGCACTTCAAAACCTTTACACTAAAATTATGCCTATGATGCAGATTGCTGAAGTCAAACAGTCGAATTTGATGCTCGGTGAAAGTTCCGTCTGTTGCGAGGTTGAACTTCACCCTAAGGGTTCAGATGAGGTCATAGAGTTGATGGAGATGTATGTCTTCCGTGGGGATAAGCTATGCATGATTAAGCCATTTTACTTTAACCATGACCAAGTACACGCCATAGCTAAAGCCAACACTGCCTAAAACCACTAACCTAGAAACGACTGCTTAGAAAAACAGCTCCGGGTCTTCAATCATTGACTTCAAAGTCGCCATGAACTTTGCACCAGCAGCACCATCAATAGCGCGGTGATCGCAAGACATGGCGACTGACAGCTTGCTGCGGAATTCGCCGGAGCCATCTTCCATTTCTGTCATCACACGGCTAATGCCGCCAATCGCCAGGATAGACCCTTGAGGCGGATTGATAATCGCATCGAATTGGTCAACACCCATCATACCTAGATTGGAAATGGTCAGTGTGCCACCCTCCAAATCAGCAAAGCCAAGTTTGCCAGTATTTGCTTTCTTAATAAGCTGGGTCGTCGCCCGTGAAATATCGCTGATATCCATGAGGTCAACATTTTTGACGACAGGCGTTATGAGACCGGACTTCGCCGCAATTGCGACCCCGACATTGGCATGCGGATAATAATGAATTTTATCATCATGGACTTGTACATTGACATCGGGATGCTCAACGAGCGCCCGCCCGACAGCCTTAATCAAATAGTCGTTTAGGGACGCTTTGGTGCCCAGCACCTTATTACCGATACGACGGAATTCTAAAAGGTTCTCAACATCAAAATCACTGCGAATATAGAAATGCGGTATTGTTGATTTGGCTTCAGTCAAACGCTTGGCGATAACCTTACGAATTTTATCCATCTCAACAATTTGCGGTGTGTTGTCAGCGTTTTCAGCAAGTGATGCTTGCGGTCTCGCACCGGCATTCGGTAGCAATGCAAAAACGTCTTCTTTACGAATCCGCCCACGCGCACCCGATCCCGTGACGCCTTTAAGGTCAATACCGTTCATTGCGGCAAGCCTTTTAGCAAGCGGTGATGCAAAAATTGACTCGTCATCAGCTGGCACAGGCAAAGCCCCCCCCAGATCAACTGACGCTTCGGGCCGCGAAGCTTGATGCACATCTTGATAGGTGATGCGTCCATTTCGGCCAGAGCCACTTATCTGAGTGGCGTCAACTTGCAACTCAATTGCCAGCTCCCGTGCTTTAGGACTGATATTCAGATTGTCGAAACTCGTATCGCTAATCGCCGGTGCTGCAGGCGCAGGCGCTTCGGCGACAGATGTTTCAACAGGCGCTGGTGCTGCTGAGTCTGAATTACGCCCAACCGCTGTACCCGTGTCAGCCGCTTTGAAGCTTTGAGCAAAAGTTTCAATCTCACCGTCCGGCACATCTGTATCCCCGAAAACGCCAAGTAAAGCGCCGACAGGTTCTGTTTGGCCAGAAGGTGTTACGATTTTGCGAAGAACGCCATCAAATTCAGCTTCCACCTCATTTGAAATTTTGTCAGTTTCAATAAGAGCAATAATTTCACCCTTTTTGAATGACTGGCCTTCTTTCACAACCCATTCCGAGATTGTGCCTTCTTGCATCTCGATACCCCATTTGGGCATGGTGAATGCTTTGATATTTTTCATCGTTGCCTCGCGCTATTTCCAGGCTAGAGTTCGTTGAACGGCATCTGCGATTTTGCCCGGAGACGGCAGATAGGCCTTTTCAAGTTCTCGTGCAAAAGGCACGGGTGTATGCGGTGATGTGACCATTTCGGGCGGCGCCTTCAAGCTCGCATAAGCTTTGTTAGTGACCAGCGATACAATATCGGTAGCCAACCCGCAACGCGGGGGCGACTCGTCAACAACAACCAAACGACCGGTATTTTCGACTGAGTCCAAAATAGCCTCTTCATCCAACGGGCTGGTGGTCCGTAAATCAATGACATCACAGCCTATACCTTGTTCAGCGAGTCCTTGAGCAGCTTTTGTTGCAAATTTAACCATCAAACCTGCAGCAACAATTGTGACATCCTCGCCTGCATGAGCCAACCGCGCATGACCGAAAGGAATAGTATATTCACCTTCAGGCACTTCGCCTTTTTCAGCATAAAGAGCTTTGTGCTCCAGAAATATAACCGGGTCTTGATCCCGAATAGCTGTTGTCAAAAGTCCTTTGGCATCAGCCGGTGTTGACGGCATGACAACTTTCAGCCCTGGCATGGAAGTCAGAATACCGTGCGGCGCCTGACTGTGCTGGGCAGCAGCGTTCAACCCGGCACCATAAATCATTCGCACCACTGCCGGACACTCGGTTTTACCGCCAAACATATAGCGGAATTTTGCCATCTGGTTCCAAATCTGATCCATACAAACGCCCAAAAAGTCGGCGAACATAATTTCTGCGACAGGGCGCTTACCCGTCAGACCAAGTCCGCCGGCAGCACCAATAATCGCACTTTCAGAAATCGGCGTATCAATGACGCGATCCCCGCCAAACTTATCATAAAGACCGGCAGACGTTCCCCAGATACCGCCGATTGCCTCGGGGCCACCTTCTGTTCCCATACCACCTACAATGTCCTCACCAAGAACGACGACATTCTCATCCCGTTCCATTTCAGCGAACAGGGTTTGTAAAATTGCTTCACGCAGCATTAATTCAGCCATCTGCTTGTCCCTTCTTATATATAGTCAATATAGACATCGGTAAGAACATCTTCAGCCTTAGGCGGCGCAGCCGCCCGTGACTCTTCGACTGACTTGTCAATCAGGTCTGAGACTTCTTTATCAATGGCGTCCAAATCTTTTTTGCTGACGAGCTTGTTCTTCGCCGCATGCTCTCTGAATATTGTGATGCAGTCGCGTTCTTTTCTAAGACGTGCAATCTCACCTTCGCCGCGATAGTTTTGCGGATCGCCCTCAAAGTGACCGAAGAATCTTTCCGTATCAAACTCGACAGCCGCCGGACCTTTTCCAGCACGAACATGATCAACAACTTCACCCATAGTTTCATAGACTTTAAAAAAGTCACATCCGTCAACGCGCCAAGCTTTCATACCAAAACTTTCAGCACGGCCCGCAATATCCTCACTGCCGACAGCATAGGCCACACCGGTGTGCTCTGAATAATGATTATTCTCAAACGCAAAAATTGCAGGGGCATTGGTCACAACAGCCAAATTCATAGCCTCAAAAGTTGTGCCTTGGTTACACGCACCGTCACCAGAGAAAGCGACAGCCAAACGGCCATCACCATATAATTTCGCAGCCAGCGCAGCGCCGACAACAATTGGTGGACCGCCACCAACGATACCATTTGCACCCAGCATACCTTTTTCAATATCGGCAATATGCATGGAGCCGCCCTTGCCTTTACAAATCCCGTCAGCACGACCGTAAATTTCCAGCATCATGCCTTTAACATCACAGCCCTTAGCGATACAGTGACCGTGACCTCTATGGGTGGAAGCAATTGTGTCATTAAAATCGAGATGTTCACAAACCCCGACAGCCACCGCTTCTTGACCTGCATAGAGATGGGTGAAACCTGCAATTTCACCTGTCATAATCTCATCATGCAAACGCTCCTCAAACATGCGGATAGTTTTCATCTGCCTGTATGCCTTCTTTAGCGCATCTTCACTAATTTGCATTCTTCCCTCCGTTTTTAAACGTACTGTTTACCGATACTTTGTTAGCCACCTTATAGGCCAAGCACGGTTTTGGATATGATATTCGCCTGAACTTCATTTGTCCCACCAAAAATAGTCCACGCCCGGCTGTTCAAGTAACGCGGTGTCGCAATCTGAGCCCCTTGGGAGAAAATCGGTTGCGGGGCATTACCACCATAAAGCGGACGTTGTGTTTCAAGTTGCAACGCCGCATGGCCGAAAAGATCAAGGGCAAGACCATCAACCTCTTGACGGACCTTTGACGCAACAAATTTAATTAGCGAGGTTTGCGGCCCAGGCTCAAGGCCTTCCATAATATTAGCGAGCACCTGCAATTCCGTGACTTCCAGTGCCTGAGCGCGCAAGCGAATATCCGCCAGTTTACGACGCCATGCTCGGGTTTCAGAAACTTTACAAGCATCTTCAAAAATTTCTTGTGAAGCGGCCAAATCCAATCTTTCCAAATCGGCAAGCAATTCAGGGGCATGACATGAGCCACCGCGCTCATTTTCGAGAAGAAATTTTGCAATTTCCCAACCCTGGCCTTCTTCACCGACAAGATTTTCAATCGGCGTGACAGCATCATCAAAGAATACTTGATTGACCTCATGGTCCCCTGCCAGCGTAATAATCGGTTTTACTGAAATGCCCGGCTGGTCAAGATCGAGTAGAATGAAACTGATGCCCTGTTGAGGGCGTTCAGCCTTTTCAGTGCGGAGCAGACAGAATATTTTATTGGCATGGTGACCATGCGTTGTCCAAATTTTACTGCCATTTACAATATAATTGTCCCCATCGCGCACCGCCGTTGCTTGTAAACTAGCAAGGTCTGAACCGGAATTGGGCTCTGAAAAACCCTGACACCAGTAGTCCTCACCTGATAAAATACGCGGCAATAAAGTTTCTTTTTGAGCGTCCGTACCAAATGTATAAATGCTCGGACCTAGCAATTGCATACCCATGACAGGAAGTTTGGGCGCACCAACGACAGAGCATTCTTTTTCAAAAATATATTTCTGCAGGGCCGTCCAACCCGTGCCGCCATATTCAACTGGCCAGTCAGGCGCAATCCAACCTCTTTCATGAAGCTTTTGATGCCAGCCCAGACCAATATCAGGCTCAGCAAAGACACCCGGCGATGAGGCGGAAGCCGATCGCACATCTGCATCCAGCGCCTCAGCAAGGAAGCTTTTTACTTCATCACGAAATTCAGATTCGCTTTCCAGAAATTCAAAATCCATAATCTTTATTTTCTTAAAATTGTCACGGCTGAAACGCCAGGCGCTCCATAGACATGACTGTAAGCAACACGCGGATCATTTTGAACCTGCCGCGCACCAGCCTGTCCTCTTAGTTGAACCACATTTTCATAAACCTGACGTAAACCGGAAGCGCCAATCGGCTCGCCACAAGCGATACACCCACCATCCGTATTGATAGGCAGCTGCCCATTCAGCAACGTTTTTCCCTCGGCGAGCCACTGCTCCTGTTCACCATCCGCGCATAAACCATTCTCGGCCATATGAATGATTTCCGTTCCTGCATCCGTGTCTTGAAGCTGAGCCAAGTCAAAATCCTCAGGCCCGATACCTGCGAGGTCAAAAGCTGCTTGCGAAGCCAACCGCGTGGCGGAGCCGTCGATATCGTTATCAATAGACGGGGCGAAAACCTCAAAACTACCTTGTGGACGTGTCCGCATAATTGCTGCATCAAGCTTGATAAATGGCGCGCCAATTTCGCGGGCCTTTTTTTCAGATGCCAAAATAAGCGCCACACCACCCTCAGCAGGAGAGCAAAACATATATTTACGCAATGGATCATTAACCATCGGGCTCTCCATAATTTCAGCGAGTGAAACTGGGTCGCGCCGCCAGGCATGCTCAGCATGTTCTGCATTGGCAAATGACTTTTCAGAAATACGCCCGAGGGACAAATCGGAAATATTGAAATCATGCATATAGCGTTTGATTTTCATGGCGAAAAATTGCGTGGTGAGCATATAACCCTGTGCGCCGTACCAGTCTGGAAGACCCCATTCTTCTGGCAAAGGGTTAAAGGCACCGCGGGGGTGTTTATCAAAACCAACAGCCAGACCAATGTCATACTCACCGGCTTTAATGGTGCTGGCTACAGCATAAAGTGCCGAACCGCCCGTCGCACAGCCATTTTTAACATTTACAAATTGCACACCGGATAAGCCAAGCTGCTTGACCATTGTATCTGCATTGCCGGATGCATCAGAGCCGCCATAGGCAAATTGCACATCTTCCCAGTTAAGACTGCAGTCCGATAAGGCTTCCCGGACAGCATAAATGCCCATATCAATCCCGCTGCGGCCTTCAGTTCTGCCGAAAGGATGGATGCCTACCCCGATAATACCTACATCAGTCATGCAGCACTCTTTTCTAATGGCCTGAAAGCATGCATCACGCTACCCGGCGAACCATTGATGTCGGGTATAACAGTGAGCTCAACCGGCAGGCCAATCTCAACTTTCTCTTCTTCAATATCCACCAAGCGAGCCTCGACTTTTAACTGGCCCGGCAAATCGACATAAGCCACAAGATACGGAATAAAATCATCCGGTCCCGCATAGGGTGGAGTCTTCGGGCGAAACCTCTGAACCGTAAACGACCAGACAGTCCCCTCGCGCTTCAGCTGCACGGGTTCGAAAAACTCTTTATCTCCGCCCATAAGTGGAAACACATATTTGCCCGAGGCTTCATTATGGCCACCTTGCAAATAATAGTTACCATCCTCTGATAATACGAGGTGGGGAATTTCGCCTGTTATGTCTTGATCCATAGTCTTTAAGAGTAATGTTTAAAATTTAGAAATTGTAGATCTCTAACTACTAGCTTTTAAAAAAAGCCAGCGGCACTACCTAATTAACTAGGTTGAAAAGAAGAGGATTAAATCAGGATTTTGGAACTCATATTGCTGATATATCCAAGCTGGGTGGCCTTAAAGACTGCCTGACTTCGGTTAACAGCATCAAGTTTCATTGAAGCGTTATGAATATGAAAGCGCACCGTCGCCCGACTGCGTTTGATAATCATGCTGATTTCAATATCGGTTTTCCCCATAGCAGCCCAACGCAAGCATTCCACCTCGCGTTTAGAAAGCTTAGAACTGCTCGGCAATATCTGAACACGCGGCAAAACATGCATATAAGAACGAATAAAGGCGCGGGCATAAAGCCCTAATTCCATGCCAAAATTCTCATAAGCTTCTGATAAATCTGTTGTTTTTTCATCAAAGGGGTTGAAGCTGACCGCCCCAATCTGACTAAAGGGCATATGAACAGGTACAACAATCGCAGCATTGGTTTTGGCGCGCTCGCGGAACTTGGCGAGATCAATTTCATCAAGAAAGGTGTTGGGATGTTGGGTATACACACCTTTTTCATTAATCCAGAAAGGCTCGCTCTCGTAACGGCAGGCCATTGTGATTGGCGATTCAAGCGCCAGATAGGCGCTTCCAAGCCAATCATTTTTACCTTCCCAGCCAAACACCTCGGTAGCAATTAACTGACCTTCAACATCAACCAGCGCCTCGTTCTTTGCGATGTTATGACTTGCGGCAATGCGCATGTTAACGAGTTTTTTAACAATATCACGAAAGGCTTCAGCGGAGCGCCTGATGTCTTCAGGGCTCTTTATGCGAATATTTTTGAGGTTTTTGTTCACTTCCATAGCGGGAAACTAACCTTTTTAGCTTACCCTGACAAATTATTTAGTATCAATGATGCCTAATTGAGTGTTTTAAACAAATTAATGGCACGTGCCATAATGAAATAATGAAAGGTTCATACTGTGCATTTCCAGCTGTCAGATGATCAACAAATGCTCAAATCGCTTGTTGAGCGTTTTGTACAAGATCACTATGCCGACGGGCAAAGAAACACTTATCTGGCAACACCTTATGGCTTTAGTCCAGAAACTTGGGCTCTTTTGGGTGAATTGGGGATTATTGCGACAGCCTTCGATGAATGCGATGGTGGCTTTGAAACAGATATAAAAACACTCACTGTAATTTTCGAGGCTCTTGGACGCGGCATCACAGCAGAACCACTTATCGAGTATGCTTATGAGGCCGGCGCGCTTTTTGCCGCAACAGCTTCACCAGAGTTAAAAACTGCATGGATAGATCAACTGGTATCAGGCGAGAAGCGCCTTGCTCTCGCACACACTGAACAACGTGCACGCGATAATCCACTATGGGTAGAGGTCGTAGCCACACCTAAAGATGACGGGTTTCGTCTTACCGGGTCGAAGTCACTCGTGCCGAGTGGCGTAGGAGTCGACGGGTATATCATCTCGTCAAAATCCATTGATGGCTCGAAAGATGATTTATCGTTATTCTTGGTGCCGGCAGAAACCCCGGGCTTACAAGTGGCACCATACAGACTTGTCGATGGGCGTGTTGCCGTGAAGCTCGATTTTGACGCCATTCAAATTCCTGCATCTCATAAGCTTAATGGAGGCATTCAAGCGCTGACTGCCGTTCAGCAAAAAGCCGACATTGCCCGTTGCGCAGAAACGCTTGGTCTCATGGAAACCATGTTTGAAGCGACTCTCGAATATTTAAAGACACGCAAACAATTTGGCAGACCACTCGGTAGCTTTCAGGCGCTTCAGCACCGCATGGTTGAGCAATATGTAGCGATTGACCAGTTGCGGTCTCTCATTCTGCGTCTGACACTTTTGAAAAGTGATAAGACTGCAGAGCTTGGTGACATGATTGCCGGCGTACGCGCCTTTGCTGCCGTAGCCGGCACGGCTTTAGGGCATGAGGCCATACAGCTTCATGGCGGCATGGGTGTATCCGAAGAGGTGATTGTCGCCACCGGACATAAAAGACTTATGATGTTGGCGCGTTATCCCTACTCGGCTGAAAGTGCGATGGATATTTACGCCGGAGTCTCAGCCTAAGAAATTTTGTTTGAGAGGTTTCTACGCCTCAATATTTTCTCTAATCATCCAGTTCATACCGCGTTTGAGAAGCTTGTAAAAAACAGGCAAGTCCCAAGCGCATCTATCAACTGTCGGCCACCAATCCAAAGCGGGCTGCAAATCATAATGCCCGCGACAATGACCTAAAGTCAGATATAAAACTGCCCCCTCACCATGTTCTTTAATATAGAAAACAGGGTGTGTGCCATGGGCGTCATCTGCTTCGGCAAAGCCTGTGCCGGGCTGGTCACATTCCGCCTCCATCAAAACATCTAAATCACCATGCGTCTCAAGATGATATAACTCATCAGTGGTCTCAAAGGCTTCCACATCCTTAACCAATGGATGGTCAGGCTGCGTGACAGTCACTTTGTATGGCTCAATCGGTGGATGCGAGATGAATTGGGACCCGAGCAAATCCATAAATGCTGGCGCCCAGCGCGGGGCATCCCATAGCCCATCATCTAACATTCTCAGAATGGAGTTGGTGCCATGTAGTGCATACCACCGACCACCGGCATGCAACCATTCCTTCAACACTTCCTGAGCGGCAAGGGAAGGCACAACATCACAGGTATAAGTTACGATGCAATCAGCCGCTTTTAGGGCGTCAAGATTTTCATAATCTTCAAAAACCCTGACTCTAAAGCGCATATCTTCGCCTAGAAGTTTGAGCAATTCTAAACGTGCAAAATCAATATCATGATACTTACCGGCGGCGATGAGAACGCAGTCAATGCGTTTGGGCTGGTCTTCAGAAGCGTCGCTCATTGGACTATTTCTCCACGTATTTTTCTAATGTTTGATGGAACTGACGAATACGAATTTCCTGATAATCGCCAAGTTGCACCTCACCATTTTTGGAGGCCTTAAGCCCCTCCTGAACATAAGGTAAGTTTTCCATATCCTGTTCAAAAACCTCGCCAAGCGCACCCAACTCAGGCGCTTCAGTCCATTTCTGATCAACAGAAAGAAACTTCATGGGCGGACTGGCGGGCATTGGCTGACCGGGTGGAATACGAGATAAAATCCGCACTTCCATCAAACAATGGTCCGGGTCTTGCCATGGCTTCCAGCGGTAAACAATGTTCGGCATGAAACCGCCCCAAGGTGCGAAGTTCGGGAATACATTGTAAACAATCGCATCAAGAAGCTCAGCATCCGTCGCATCGCTGTGGTCATGACCAAAAATTTCAGTGTAATATTCTCTGAAATTAGAGCCTAACGCACGACGCGCGGAAACGCCTTCAGGCACTTCGATTTTAAACGGGTCGCTGTCTGGGTCATAGTTTTCTGCTGAACGACCATTATATTTCACAAACTCATCTACAATCCACTGCTGTTTTTTATCCGTCGGATCAATATGAGGTGAGATAACGCCAAATGGTACAAGATTGACATTCACATTGTCTCCCCAGAACCAATAAGCGCTGTTTTCATCACCCGTAAACGGCAAAATCTGCGGGTGCGTGACCAGCGTGTGCCAAGCTTCCATGAAGGCTTCTGCTGTTACCTTCCAATTGGCTGGAACTACTTTACCAACCCATAAAACAGTTGCACACTCTTCATGCCGCCAGCGCTTAAAATGCTCCGGCAGAGGTGCCAAAAACTCCTCGAGTGTAGGGCCACCCGGATTTTCTTTAATAAAAATATAGCCGCCCCAGCGTCCGACTTCAGCTTCTGGCAGTTTCATTTTTTCATCGCTCAAATGACCAAAGTCCCAACGATTTGGAATCTCATTCAAACTACCGTCCTTATTCCATGTATAGCCATGGAAAGGGCACTGGAATTTATCGGCACAACCATCTTCAGTTCTAAGCTTACGGCCACGGTGCAAACAGACATTGTGAAAAGCTCTGACACCGCCATCATCTTGACGGACAATTAAGAATGTCCGGTCTGCATTATCAAAGACTACATAATCACCCGGCTCGAGCAGATCTTCTTCCCTCGCAGCAAACTGCCAGATGTTTGGCCACATTTTTTCTTTTTCGAGATTTTCAAACTCGACAGATGTGTAACGGCTTGCTGGAATGGGGTCCGATCCCAGATATTCATAACTTGGTTCTTTAAGAAAATCTGGAACGGGACGCGCGTCCTCTTCCATCAAATCAACCCAGTTGACACCCTTTGCTTGCCTTGTCAGATCCTCGCCTGACGGATTTGAAGTTTTCTCCGACATCATATCCCCTTGAATATTTTGTGTGGCGCATTACTGAATAATCCGCCTTCCTACCAATCATAGTGCCTAAAAATAACAAAACCCACAACCTTAACCAAAGCATAGGTTTAATTTTTGTTCATTAAGCAGGATAGTTAACCCAGAGAAGATAAAACAGGGGGATATAATGACACGTCTCGCAAATAAAGTTGCCATCATCACAGGCGGAACATCGGGTATCGGCGCCGGAACAGTCAGACGATTTGTACAAGAAGGTGCGCAAGTTATTTTTACCGGTTCGAATGAAAGCAAGGCTGAAAAAGTTGTTTCTGAAACAGGCGCCGAATTTATCAAGCATCAGGTTCAAGATGCTACCGGCTGGGAAAGCCTTATGGAACATGTCAGCGCCAAATATGGGCGGTTGGATATTATGTTCGCCAATGCCGGAACCGAGTCCGGCGACGCAAGTATTGAAGATGTATCTCTGGAAAATTGGCACAACCTTCTGGATATTAATCTGACCGGAGTGATGCTCAGTGCCCAGCATGCTGTGCGCGCTATGCGGAAAAATCCGGATGGGCCATCCGGGGCGATTATTTTGAACAGTTCAATGAACGCTTATATTCCCATGGGTAATTATGTCACCTATTCGACCACCAAAGGCGCGCTCATTGCCATGGCAAAATCTGTGGCCATGCATTGTGCCAATCAAAGCCTGCCTATCAGATGCAATTCAATTCACCCCGGGGTGGTAGAAACTGAAATGATTAGCGATGTGATTAATGGCGCACCTGACCCAGCAGCGGCCCGCGCTCAATTTGAAGGCATGGCCCCCCTAAAGCGCATGGCTCATGTCGATGAAGTTGCCGCATTGGTCACCTATCTTGTTTCAGATGAGGCGGCATTTATTTCAGGCGCAGATTACAAAATCGACGGCGCGACAACTTCAGGCATGATGGGAGTTTAATCGTGACAAATTATGGTGAACGCGTAGCCCTTGTGACAGGCGGTCTTCGCGGTATCGGTCGCGGTATCGCCGAACGCCTCCTCGCGGAAGGCATGCAGGTCTATCTTGTCGATATTGAAAGTGATGAAACCGCCGCCGACCTTATGCTTGGCATTGAAGGCCAGGCAACTTATTTGAAGCTGAACGTCATTGAAGAAGCTGAATGGCAGTCAGTTATTGGAGCCATCAAAAGTGCTGCCGGACGATTGGATTGCCTTGTTAATAATGCTGGGGTCGACTGCGTCGGCCCGGTTGAAGAACTGACTTATGAAAGCTGGCGTCGTATTATGTCGGTTAATGTGGATGGGGTTTTCCTTGGTATAAAAACATCTGCCCCGCTCCTTGCTGAAACCGGTCAAACAACACCTGCGGGTAGCTCGATTATTAACATAAGCTCGGTTATGGGAAAGGTCGGCTATATCGACACCTCAGCCTATAATACAAGCAAAGGTGCTGTGACCCTAATGAGCAAAGCCGTTGGGGTTGAGTTTGCCACCAAACGGACACCCATTAGAGTTAATTCACTTCATCCAGGATTTGTGCAAACTCCATTACTGGATACGGGGATGAACCGTATGGTTTCAGAAGGGCTGGCAGATAAGCCTGAAGATCTCAAAGGTATGATTGCTCAGGCCACACCGATGGGTCGGATTGCAGACACTTCAGAAATTGCCTCTGGCGCTTGGTTTCTGGCTTCTGATGATAGCAGCTATATGACAGGGTCAGAGCTGGTAATCGATGGCGGCTGGACTGCGCAATAATAATGAGCCATCAACGCATAATCATTGCCAGACAAAAAGACCTGATCATAAGACCTGATTATATTAAAGGGCCATAAGAAAGGAAAACCATGACAATCAATCTGGAAAACACCATTGCTCTCGTCACAGGTGCTGCAGGCGGCATAGGCCGCGCCGTTTGCACCAGCATGACCGCGGCAGGTGCGAAGATCATAGCGACTGATATAGCCGATAACCCAGGCGACCTGGCGGCCGAGGCTTATTATAAGCATGATGTAACCTTACAAGACGATTGGCAAAAAATTGCCGATCAGATTGAAACTGATTATGGACAACTTGATGCGCTCGTAAATATTGCCGGTCTATCTATTGTTGTTTCTATTGAGGAAACTAGCCTTGCGGAATGGCAGCGGGTGAACAGCATTAATGTTGAGTCAATTCTGTTGTCATTTCATACCATGTTGCCCCTCTTGAAAAAAAGTGGTGAGACCCGAAAAGGCGGAGCTTCAGTGGTGAATTTCTCATCCATTGCGGGGCAAAGAGGCGCGGCTTTTAACGCCGCCTATTGCGCCAGTAAAGGTGCTGTGAAAATTTTCACAAAATGTGCCGCGATAGAATTTGCAGCACTTGGCTATAATATTCGAGTGAACTCAATTCATCCGGGAGGTGTCGAGACCCCGATGCTAAAATCTATTATTGATACCTATATAGATAAAGGGGTGGTGCCGTCCTATGAAGTCGCAGAAGCTGGAATTATTACGGACCACCCAATCGGAAGGCTCGGCGTCCCGGAAGATATGGGCGGCGGTGTTGTCTATTTATGTTCCGAGTCTGCGGCATTTGTGACCGGCGCAGAGCTTAATATTGATGGTGGCTTTACTTCTGTATAAAACTGCCCTCTGAAACCTATAGCGGAAAGATCAACCCATGACGGAAAAACCAACGGATCATTTTGACATTATTGTAATCGGCGCTGGCCCCGGAGGTTATGTTGCTGCCATCAGAGCATCACAACTTGGCATGAAAACCGCCATTTTTGAGAAAGCCGATATGGGCGGCGTCTGCCTGAACTGGGGATGCATCCCGACCAAGGCTATGCTTCGCTCATCTGAAATGTATGCCCATATGCAAAATGCCGAACATTACGGGCTTTCCGCAAAACCGGGATTTGACCTCTCAGCAATTGTTAAACGTTCCCGCGATATAGCCGGCAAATTGTCCGGCGGCATCGACTTTCTTATGAAGAAAAACAAAGTCACCGTCATTAAGGCCGCCGCAAGCCTTCATGCATCTGACGGCAAAACTCCCTCAGTCACAGCCGGCGACACCACCTACAGTGCCGACCATATTATCCTCGCTACCGGGGCTAGAGCACGGACAATCGAAAGTATTGGTGCTGTGCCGGATGGCAAAAAAATATGGACTTCACGCGAGGCAATGGTGCCGGAAACTTTGCCGAAAAAACTATTGGTCGTCGGCTCAGGCGCAATCGGGCTTGAATTCGCCAGCTTTTATAATGGGCTTGGCTCGGAGGTCACCGTCATCGAGGTCATGGACCGCATCCTTTTGCAGGAAGATGCAGAAATTGCTGCGCTCGCCCAGAAGAGTTTTGAAAAACGCGGTGTTAATTTTATGACTTCCGCTGAATTACAAGCTGTCGCGCCCACCAAAAAAGGAGTTGATGCCACCATTATAAAAGATGGGGCATCTCAGACGCTCAGCTTTGATAATATCATTTTAGCGATTGGTGTGGTTGCCAATACAGAAAATATGGGCCTTGAAGAGCTCGGTGTTGAGCTTGAAAAAGGTGCCATTAAAACGGACAGCTATGGCGCGACAAATATATCAGGCCTGTATGCGATTGGTGATGTAACGGCGCCACCATGGTTGGCACATAAAGCCTCGCATGAAGCAGTTATTTGTGTGGAAGCAATCGCCGGCAACTCTCCGCATGCGCTGGATAAAAATAAAATTCCGGCTTGCACTTATTGCACACCACAAATTGCTTCTATCGGCCTTACAGAGGAAAAAGCGCGCGCTGAAGGTCATGAAATTCGTGTTGGACGCTTTCCGTTTCAGGGAAATGGTAAAGCTCTAGCCATGGGTGAAACAGAAGGGCTTGTGAAAGTCATCTTTTGTGACGAGACAGGTGAGTTGCTTGGCGCGCATTTAATCGGTGCGGAAGTGACTGAACTTATTCAAGGCTTCGCCACTGCCATCGGGCTTGAAACTACAGAAGAAGAGCTTATGCAAATCGTCTTCCCGCATCCGACTTTATCAGAAATGATGCATGAGTCTGTGCTGGATGCTTACGATAAAGTTCTGCACCTTTAGTAAAGCCTATTTGTAAATTCTAATTCTTATAGAGATAATCGTCAGGCTTACGCGCGCCGCGCTCAAGCAACGGCTTCATTTCAGGAGAACTCCAATTCTCCGTTGCGGGGTCATTGCGGTTCCAGTCATAAACGGCCTTGCGATGAGAGAATTTCCACTCATCGCCGCGCTTTTCAAACTTGTCAAAATAACGACCGGCGGCAATCATATCAATGGCCTCATCACCTTCACCCATTTGGTGATACGCAACAAAATAGGTCTCTGCGGTAGCCTTGTCCCCATCCGCCTCAACCAGAATATTCCCAATCGTGTGCTGGGTGCCATTCATAGACTTTAATAATGGAATAACCCAAGCGACATAATCTGCCGCCGTTCCGGTGAACAGCCCGTGATCGTCCGTGGCATCAGGCCAGAACAATTCACGCATTAATTCTTCATCAACCCTGTCAATTGACCTGGCAAACAAATAAATCAGATTTTTTAACGTGGCCTCAGTTTGGATAAACTCCATATCCAGCGTTTTCATATTTCCCTCCTGCTTAGCCTGTGAAATTGGGGGTTAGCGCCCCAAATCACCTTTAATATAGCGGTCTATATTGTCGTGCAAAAATTGAACGCGGCGTTCTTGGTTACACAAAATGGCTTTCTTAAAACCATGAGACCGCATGCCCTGCTGGACGATGGGTGCAATATCCACATCCTGATCAATACCAAAGCTGATGGACTCCTCACCCCACTTGAATTGTTTATGCTCAATTTCAGCATCGCGGGTCAGGGTCATATCCATATGTTCCCAGTATAAAGTGTCCTCACCTTCTGGGAACTTGGCAATGGTCCAATAATCAAAAATGCATTTTTCGGGATCATCGGGATGTGGGCGTGAGCGTAAGAGCCACACATACTCACCTTCTGGATAAACACTCAACGCACAACTCGGGAAAAGGTCATAGAGGAAATTATCTGTAAGTTGAGCATCTGAAAGATGGCTAAAATCTTTTCCGCGCTCGGCAGACTTATCGCGTTTCATCTGCTGCAGAGCGGGGCGAATTTCTCCATGCTTGTCTTTATACTGCTCTGGATCAATGTCCCATTTCGTCAAAATATGTGTAATGGAGTCCGGCAATGTATTTTGCGGCTTGAAATTAGGACTGGGGTCGCAACCTAACAATATCATGCGGGAATGCCCGCCATCATAAAGGTCATATTGAACAGACTCTTTATTTTCATTTACCGTTTCCATGAGCTGAGGGTGTAATGTGCGGATGTGATAACCCTCCTGAAAATTATCAATCACGACTTTCCAGTTACAAGGTAATTCAACCGTGAAATGCTCCACGCGGAAACCATCATTAAGCTGCCAGCTTTCTAGCTGCTCTTTCATATCACCCAAAAATTCATCAAGGCCGGGCGCGTCATCATCAAGACAGTACCAGACAAAACCGGCAAATACTTCTGTTCTGAAATCCGCTAGTCGAACATGCTCACAAGGGTCTCTTTCAAAATCATCACGATCCTGCGCTTCGATAAGCTCCCCCTCTAAACCATATTTCCAACCATGATAAATGCAGGAAAAACTGTCCATCATGCCTTTTTCTTGAAGCACAAGCTTGGCGCCGCGATGCTGGCAGATATTGTAAAAGCCGTTAATGCCATCCTTACCGCGCACAAAAAGCAGAGGCTCATGCCCTAGATCGCATGTAAAGAAATCGCCCGGCTCAGCGCAGTCATCTGCCATGCCAGCAATCATCCAGACTCGACGCCACATATGTGTCCATTCCTGGTCTTTAAATTCCTTGCTGGTATATCTGTCGCCCGTAATCTCGACCTTGAGAAGCTCCGGTTCGGCGGCTTTGGTGGTTGTTTTATCGCCCGGATAGGCCTCCGATGGCGTAATGTTACGTTCTTCCATAGTTAGTGACATTGTGACCTCCTCAAATTTGTCATAAGCTTAATCTAACATTGAAATTACGACACCTAGAACTTGTGGGAGTAGCGATACAGGCCGTAAATTTTGAAGCTTGTCGCTAAATCGAAGTTATTTTGAGGGCATTTAAGTTCAGTAAGGGGGGGTAAATGATTACAGGGTCATGCCTATGCGGGCAGTTGTCTTATGAATTGGACGAAACCAAAACCGAGGCGGCACTCCATTGTCATTGCAAGGATTGTCAAAAAGTTACTGGCTCCGGCAAGGCAACGATTGTGATGTTACCCCGTGAGAGTGTTAAGCTTTCAGGTGAACACAAACTTTATAAAAGCAGGGGAACGGACGGGTCGCATGTCGGGCGGGGGTTTTGCCCTGTATGTGGCTCACAAATGCTAACTTTTGTTGAGGAAATCCCGGATCATGTTTTTGTTAAGGCCGGCACAATGGATGACTCGTCATGGGTCAAGCCGGAGGCAAATTGCTGGCATGAATCTGAAAGCACATGGTCACCTGTGGATGCAGCTCTGACGAGTTTTGACAGAAATCCACCAGCTTAAAACATTAAAAACTAATCTATGAAGGCGGTAACATGACCACCACAAAGCACCTTATTGATGACATTACCAATATTCTCGATCACCTCCCTGATTTAATGTCCACACCGTTAACGGCCGAAAATTATCAAGAGAAGCGTGCCGCCTACGGGGTTATTGCAGCTGAAATGGCAAAAGACCGACCCGCCATTGAGGGGGTTGAAACCCGTGAGCTGACGGCAAAAAATGCACAAGACGGCTTTGAGGTACCATTATTTTTACATCGCCCAACAGACACGACTGCACCATTACCCTGTCTTTTATGGATTCATGGCGGTGGCTATATTCTCGGCTCGGCAGAAAGCGACGGCTATATGGCGAAGCAACTCGCCCTGACGCTCAACTGCGCCGTCGCTGTTGTTGATTATCGCCTAGCGCCTGAACATCCTTACCCCGCTCCACTTCAAGATTGTTATGCGGCACTGAATCTCATCATGCGTGACGCTGAAAGCCTCATGATTGATCAAAATAAAGTCGCCATTCTTGGCGTCAGCGCAGGTGGCGGGCTTGCCGCTGGCCTTAGTCTTTTGAACAGAGACGAAGCCGGACATGATTTATGCGGGCAGGTGCTGGTCTACCCCATGCTGGACGATACGAATGTAGCACCCGCCAGCACCCCAGATGATGATTTTTTTGTTTGGCAACGCGCCAGCAATCTTTTTGGCTGGCAATCCTATCTAGGTAAATTGTTCGGCCAGTCCGATATACCCGCCTACGCCGCTGCGGCCCGAACGATGAATTTATCTGGCCTACCCAAAACCTTTATGGTGGTCGGTGACCTCGATTTGTTCGCCGGAGAAGATATTCTTTATGCCGGCAACTTGATAAAGGCTGGCGTACCAACTGATTTGCATGTTTATGCAGGTGTTTGCCATGGATTTGACGGCATTGCACCGACTTCGGCACCGGCCCAGCGGTGCAAGCAGGAAATCGAGATTTTTCTGAACGATATCTTCGGTTAATTTCCCAAAGGGGAGCAACCCAACAGTTGTGATGCATATTTGCAACAAATTTGTTTGGAAATGCGAAATAGGCCTAAACTAGTCTATTTTTTAGGTTTGCTTATTGCCCAAATTTGTAACATGTAGCCAAGTCAAATTTATTTTTGTAAGTGCTTTGACTTATAATTTTTTTAGGAGGGTGAAATCATGCAATTCACTAAAAAACTGCCAAAATTATTGGCAGGTTTTGCGGCGAGTGCGCTTGTTGTGTCTACATTTGGCACACAGGCAAGTTTGTCGCTCGTCTCTAAGGCTCAGGCCCAGGCGACAGACGAAATAATTGTTACAGCGCGTAAGCGTTCAGAGTCAATTCAAGATGTTCCAGTTGCAGTGTCAGCACTGACAGCGGCGCAGATTGATAAGGGTAATATTCCCATGACGCAAGATTTGGGCAAACTCGTTCCAAACGTTGCTTTTCACGATATGGCTTATGCAGGCGCAGGTCTTGCGGCATCAATTCGTGGTCTTAATTATGATGATACAGAGAAATCAAATGACCCAGCTGTTGGTGTCACCATTGACGGCGTATTCGCTGCAAACAATGGCGGCGTAAACTTGGATCTGTTTGATGTCGAGTCAATCGAAGTTCTTCGTGGACCTCAAGGCACATTGTACGGTCGTAATACAATTGGTGGTGTTATCAATATCAAACGTACAACACCAACAAGAGAACTTGGTTTTAAAATGCAAGTTGGTATCGAAGAAGATTCAACGCAAGACTTGCAGGCTATTGTTAACTTCCCGATTGGTGATAAAGCTGGCCTCAAAATTGGCATGCGCCAATTGGAAGCCGACAACTGGATGTATAACGTGACCACCCAACGTAGAGATCAACTCAAAGACGTTGAGTCACACACTATTTCCTTGGATTTTGATTTAACAGAAAAAGTCTATGTAAACGTCATTTACGATAGTGTTGATGATCAATCAAATCGGAATAATCTTGCAATCACATCTGACACAGGCGTATTTAACTTCTGTACAGGCATCGGCGCTGCAGTTCCAGCAGATCCGCTAAAATGTGCGAGTGCGTCTGCGGATTTGTCTGAAGCTAATGATTACAACACAACATATGATGCAGCGCCATTTGGCATGACATATGGGACTGATAATCTGACACTTAATGTGGAAGTTGAATTAGGCAATCATACACTGAAATCAATCACAGGTGATCAAGACTCTGAGGAGCTGTTTACAATTAGCTCATGGGGTTCACCAACGATCGTGTTCCCAGTTATACGTGATATTAAATTTGAGCAATTCTCTCAAGAATTCCAACTCATTTCTGATTTCGACGGCCCATTAAGCTATGTGCTTGGTTACTACTATCTAGATGCAAGCTTCGACCAAGACTCCGGTCCTGTTCAAAGCTTTGTTTCAGGTCAAGAACTTGAAGCAACAGCTCTCTTTGGTGAAGTGTCCTATGACATAAGCAGTGAATGGTCTGCTACATTAGGATTGAGATATACTGAAGAAGAAAAAGATTTCTTCGTCAGAAACTTCGCAAGCCTCGCAGACAAGAATGCTTTTGCAGCAAATGGAACAGTACCAGCTGGTGGTTTCGCAAACGCAGTCAATGAAATCTATGAAGATGACTATCTCCAGCATAGACTCATTCTGGAAAGAAACTTCGACATCGGCATGGCCTATGTTTCTGTTGCAAACGGCTTTAGAAGTGGTGGTGTATTCGCTCGCTGTACAGATCCAGCAACCTGTACACCATTTGGTACTGAAGAAGTCATCAACTACGAAGCAGGTCTGAGACTTGAGCCAACCGACTCTCTTGTTTTCAATATCACAGCTTTCATGGCAGATTATAAAGACAAGCAGGAGCAGGTAACTACAAATGGTAACCTTTGTGGTCAGGCCGCTTCGGTCACCTGTACCTTCAGCTTAAACGCCGCTGAAGTTTCTATCTCCGGTCTCGAAATTGAAAGCCGTTACTATGCATCAGATAATCTGAGCTTTAACACAGCTATTGGTATTCTTGACGCCGACTATGATAGTTATGACGATGGTGGTGTTGATATTTCCAACATTGCTAAGCTGAGAATGGCACCTGAGTACACCTTTAGCGTTGGCTTCGATTACGATGTCGAGCTTTCAGGCGGTGACCTTACTCTTGCAGGTACCTTCAGTGGTCGTGATGAGTATTGGGGACAAGCTAACTGGAAAACGTTTGATTTTGTAAATGGTCCAAACGTTAAAGTTGACTCATATGAGTCTCTTGACCTGTCAGCAACATTCCGTTCCGAAACTTCTAATGGCCGCCAGATTAGAGTTACCGTATTCGGTAATGATATTCTGGAAGAAGGTGGACGTATTGCACGCCCATTTGATGCTGGTGCATTCGCATTTGCTGCCCCTGCTAAGAGACAGCATTTCGGTATGAAAATCGGATATGAATTCTAAGCCGTAAGGTTTTTACAAGATTAAAACCCCCGCCCTTGGGTGGGGGTTTTTTTATACCTAAAATTATATGCTTAAAATTGTAAGCTGCGCTCGACAAACCAGTAACAAGCAACAAAGCCGATTGTGTAAAACACATACTTATAACCCATCGTCTCAGACAAGTGACGCGCTGCCCCAATATATCTCTGCACCACAAAAGCGAGGAACATAACCGGGGCGACAAAAGCAAGTTGCCCAGCCTCGACCCCCAGATTAAAAAACAGGAGTGCTGCAACCAGCCCATCGTCAGGGAAGCCGATACTGATAAGCTCATTGGCAAAGCCCAGCCCATGCACCAGCCCGAAAAACAAAGAAATCAAAACTGGGTAAGAACGCGCTAGCGTTTGTCTACTAGCCTGCAAAAGCTCAACGCAAACAAGAATAATGCTCAATGAAATTAGGGTTTCGACATAAATAACTGGCAAGGTAACAATTTTCAAAGACGCCGCCGCCAATGTGAAGCTATGACCAATTGTGAAGCCCGTCACAGCCCAGAATATTTTACGAGGCATGGTCGCCAACGCCATCAGACAGATGAGAAACAAAAGATGATCCCAGCCCTGTAAAATATGACTGAAGCCGAGCTCCAGATAAGCGCGCGCCACCAAAGAGGATGTCGCGGATGACGGCGCCAAAGCCTGAGGTATTGCCCAGGAAAGCTCATCTGGCTTAAGCAGGAACATGGCTGTCGCCTCATCACCATCCAAATTATCTTTATGTAAGCGCACAAAGCTTGAAAGTGACGGATTACCCATCGGATAAGTCAGCGTCAAAACGGGCGTAAAATTCGGCGTGATTCCCGAGCAGAGGAAGTCAGCCCCGCCATAATAAGCTTCACCCGAAAAGCGCACCGGATTGGTGCGTGTTAAATTACAGGCCGTTGCAAAATTAATTATCGGATGCTTTTGCGGAGATAAAGAGCCGGGGATTTTCCATTCAAGCTTCAACTCACCTGGGCGGGAGTCATCTTGATAAATATCAATCAATACGGGGCGTGGATCATGCGCTGAGGCAGGCGAAATAACGGACACACCGCCTCCCACCTGACCCAAAATCACGCCAAGCATAATAAAAAAAGCAAGCTGTCTATACCCAGACATCATTGATCATAAATAACAGTGTATTTTTTTCGCAGACGATCCGCATGCTCTTGACGCGCCGCCTCGGTCAGCGACAGCTTCAAATCAAAAAGCACCTTCTCACGAATATCCGCCAAGCTTGGTATGGCGGCATCGGTTTTATTAACCACCCGCACCAAATGATACCCATGGCGAGACGCCAAGGGACCTTGCCAGGCTTCATCAATCAAAAGCCCAAACACTGCCAAAGCAAAGCCCTCGCCAAAATGAGCCGCAATGTCGGTCTGCGATTTGCGTTGATAAGACTTGTGATAATTAAAACGATCCCCCAGCCCAGCTGATGCCGCTGACGGGTCAGCATTCAGAGCTAACAAAACATCTTCTGCCTGTTTTTTGCTTTCGTCTTTTGCTTCAGATGTGCTGGCAAAATAAATATGCGTAAAGCTAATCTCAGCGGGTTGGCTATAATTCTGCTTATGCGTTTCATACCAATCTGACACGGATGCGGCGGCTTTTTGCGGTATGTCAGCTTGCGTATCCGCAAGAAATTCAAGTTTCTGAATCAAACGCTGGCGAATGATAAAATCACCCGAATCCAACCCCATGCGTCGCGCCTCCCGCACAAGCACTTCCTCACGGATAAAGTCCTCAATGAGCGCATTGCGCTCCTCGGTAGACATGACCTCAAGCTTATTGGCAACCGATGGCAAGCCAAAGCTCTGACGCTTATATTGATAAAACTCCTGAAGTTTCGCCTCTGAGACAATAATTGTATTTTCCGGCACAGGTTTTTGAACTAGAAAAATCCCATACAGAACAGCCGAGAAAAGCACAAAAAT
The DNA here is from genome assembly GCA_938091085.1 of uncultured Alphaproteobacteria bacterium. GTDB lineage: Bacteria > Pseudomonadota > Alphaproteobacteria > RS24 > RS24 > Micropelagius. The sequence continues at coordinate 8,877 of CALKOC010000041.1, read as the reverse complement.
AAATAATGGCTCACGGACAAGCACAGCCACAACAGGCTTGATTTGCATCTTAAGGTTCATACTGATGTCAACCAAGTTTGAAGCAGATAACCAAAAGGATTATGCCGCACCTCTTTATTGTGCCGTTGGCGTGAACCAGATTGGCGATGAATAAACTCTTTCCTGAATAGAAACCGGAACATCATCGGGCAAATCGAGGTTAAATCTTTGTGCATCATAAGTTGTCCAGCGCGGTGTAGGAATCTCTAGAACACGGACATAGTAAAAAGCCCGCAAAGATGAGTCAAACATAGGGTCTGTCCAAACCGTTGACAGGTTTTCTGCACCAATTGTGTTGGTATAAGTTGCTTTTGCAACATTAACAGTCGACCCGACGGGCGGCAATGAACCTGTTTCAGTGTCAATAACACGTGCATCAGACCAGGCAACATCAAAGACCTTCTCTTGCAAGGAGCCGTCAGCGGCAAGCCAACCCTTGACGATTTGCACACGGTCGAGATTAGCACCATCAGGATCTTTGCTGGCAGTTATCATAAAGCGCGGCGCGGTATTTTTTGCATCAATCCCTATTAAGTCGCCACCCATTAAGTCACCACCCATTGGAACGCCTTTTTGGTAGCCCAGCGCAGCATAATCTGCCTGGGCGAGATCGGCGGCATCAAAGTCCCAGCCGCCAAAGAAGCGTAAAACAATGCGCGGACCCGTTGTGGCATAAACCTCCTTGCGTTTAATGGCGTCAAAAATGGCTTCGCGTGAATTTTCTTGCGCCCAAACAGCTGCGTATCCAGCGGCAGTAAGCATTCTATTGTTCCACAAAATGCCCCCCATTTTGCTCATAAGGCGCTCGGGCGACGGCTCGGAGTCAACAAATTTACCATAATAATTGTCACTGTCAGCCGTTGCCATGACTGTGTGCGAGTCCGTGCTGCCGATCATGCCGAATTTAAATGGGTTCACACCCAACTTCTCTTCAAGCGACAAGCCTGTTTTAAGCGCAGGACGCGCATAGCTGCCTGTAAACACCTCTTTCTTTACATCCTCAGGGATTGCGTTCCTGTTAATGTCTGTTTCATCCCAATTCTCGAAATCTGCAAAACCATCATTTGGTGAAACAAGAGGGTGCGTTTCCGAGTCGCCCTTAACCTGAGTCATTTCAAGCACAGGTTCCCATCTGATACGCGTATTGGCATAGGCCGTGTCAAGCATCGCACCCGATATGCGGTCTTCTGAAAACATGCGGCCTTCCGATAGATTACTGTTATGTGGTATCGCCAAAACCTGCCCACCTGTTTTTTGCTCATAATCCTCAAGACGCGACCAAAGATATTCAGGGTCATTACTTTCAATAGAGGAAACAGGAATAACCCCAGAGGTTTTCTCAGGGCCATCTCTGAAAATCACAACGCGGTGCAAATTATCGCCGTCAATCATTGACGTCCATTCATAGCCGGAAAAAGCTGAAAACTTGCCAGGGTCATTATGTCTTTCTGCCGTATCCACCATGTCTTGCCAAACTTCATTAAAAAATGAGTCAGCTGGATATTTGATGTTTTGCGCTTTATCTCCAGCGGGACTGGAAGCCTCGTCAAGCGCGCCGACCCATTCTTCGAGAATGGCCTGAATATTATTTTCTTCTAACCAGCCCTTCCAACGCTTACCTAGCTCGGTTTCATCAATGCCGTGTTTGCGGTCCATAATACTCGCAACAACGCCGAGGAATTCAGCGTGATCCGACACCAATAAAAAGTCTAATGGCTTTTTCAGTTGTGCAATATCACCCGTATGCGCCTCAATCGGCTCTCCCTTAGCGAATTTAAATGCATCATCGGCAGAAAGTGTGCGGTTGCCGAATGAGAAAGAGTCCATAGAAAGTCGTGAGTGAATATGCAGGTCCCCCCAATACACCCCGTCGGGTGAGGTGGTTGAAGATGTCGCCTGATTTGAGAGAGGCGGCACACCTTCATCAACTTGCTTCTCTGAGTCTTGTTGGTCACCGCAAGCAACAAGAAGAGTGCTCGCAAAGGCGGCGATTAGAAAAAACAGGCCGGGACGCCCAAGTTGAGATGTTGTCATATCATTAACCCTCCATTTGTTGGCCATTTTAACCATTAAAATTTTTATTCATCCTATCGAAAAAGCTTGTTTTAAACAGCCCCCCTCTTGATAAGCTCTAAATAATTTGGGAGGAAATTGAATGAAAAACTGCAGTATAATTCTAGCGAAAAGGCCTGTAGGCAATCCGAAGCCCGACGACTTCGCTTTGCATGAAGGTGAATTGCCGGATATTCAAGACAATGAAATTCTAGTCAAAAATTTTGCCATTTCCCTAGATGCCGGTTTCCGCAACTGGATGGATGAAGATGCAGGTGACGAAGTTCTGCCTGCAATGCCTCTCGGCGAGCCTGTTATGGGACTCTCCCTATGTGAAGTTCTTGAAACCAAAAACCCTGAATATGAGGTCGGTGATAAATTAATGGCGCGTTTTGCATGGCAGGAATATTCCATCGGCAAGCCCGGGGATTTTATTGCCAAACTGCCCAAAGACCTCTCCTTCCCCTACAGCTATTATCTTGGCGTTCTCGGTGACACCGGCATGTCGGCCTATTTTGCCTTAACCGAAATTGCCCCACCTAAAGAAGGGGAAACGGTCCTCATCAGTGCAGCCGGCGGCGCGGTTGGTTCAATTGCCGGCCAAATAGCCAAAATTTATGGCGCCCGAGCCGTTGGTATCTCCAGCAGCCCGGAGAAATGCGATTTTCTTGTGAATGAGCTTGGTTACGACGCCGCCGTTAACCGAAAGGCTCCCGAAGGTCAGGCTGAGGCCATTAAGGCAGCCTGCCCAGACGGTGTTGATATTTTTCTCGATAATGTCGGCGGTGAAACACTACAGGCCGCCATAACCAATATGAAGCACCGTGGACGTATTGCAATGATAGGCGCGGTAACGCATTACACATCCAAGGGTGCGCCATCCGCGCCAAATAATCTTTTCGAACTCGTCTCCAAAGAAATTACAGCGCAAGGCTTTATGACGCATTTCAGGCATGACGAATATGAGGCTGTTCGCCAACAACTCGAAACGTGGCTTTCAGAGGGCAGGCTTAAAAGCTTTGAACATAAACTGACTGGCATTGAAAATGTCGGTGTGGCTTTTTGCCAGATGTTCGACGGACAGAATTTCGGTAAGACCGTCGTGGACCTTTAACAATTACACGGTAAATCAAAATGGAAAATATGCGTTGCTACGAGGATATTGAAGTTGGTGAATATCTGACTTCTTCAGAATTGGTTGTAGATGGCGAAGACATGATTACCTTCGCTAAGAATTATGACCCGCAATGGTTCCATGTCGAAGTACCGGACTCAAATTCCACGCGATTTGGTGAAGTCATTGCTAGTGGCATTTATGTTGCCGCATTATGGCGCAAGCTCGACCATGAAATTAACGGCGATGTCGATTATATTTGCGGTGTCTGCTGGGAAAAAGCTGAATGGAAGCTTGCCGTACGCGCAGGGGACACACTGCGCGCCACCAGCGAGGTGGTTGAGAAAAGGCCTTCATCCTCAGACCCGACCCGCGGGGTAATCACCTATATCTGCAGATTGGAAAAACCTTGCGGCACGACGGTCTTTGAATTCCGAAGCATCGCTCTGATAAACTGCCGCAAGGATAATTAAAGTTTAAAGTTAGCCATAATCCGGCTCATCCCACCACGGATAAAATTCCGGCATATGTTCGCTCGGCTTATCGGTATAAACCGCTGCGCGCTTTTCAAGGAAAGAGTCAATGCCTTCCCTGGCATCGCTTTGCTGTCCCCGCGCATAAACGGCGCGGCTATCTATTTTGTGTGCCTCCATCGGATGATCGGCACCCAGCATTTTCCACATCATCTGGCGTGTGAGTGCAATTGAAACTTGCGCGCTTTCACCCGTAAAGGATCGCGCAATTTCCTTGGCACGATTAAGCAGCTGATCTTGCGGAACTACCTCATTTATCAAACCGCCATCCAACGCCTCCTGCACAGGAAAAACATCACCTTTATAGCACCACTCCAAGGCTTTCGAGATGCCGACCAGTCTTGGCAAGAACCAAGCAGAACACCCTTCCGGCACGATACCCCGCCGACTGAAAACAAGACCGAACCGCGCATTATCAGAAGCAATACGGATATCCATCGGCAAGGTCATGGTAACCCCGACACCAACGGCGACGCCATTAATCGCGCCAATATATGGCTTGACCGAATTATAGACTTTCAGGACAAAAAGCCCCGCCGTATCGCGAATGCCGGGATGCGCCCAATTAATGCTTCCATCCGCATTATGCAAGCCATCCGTGTCTTCCATAAGGGCTGACTGAAACGTATCCACACCACTGGATAAATCTGCACCCGCGCAAAACGCTCTTTCGCCCGAACCGGTAACGATCACAGCACGAACATCATCATTTGCGTCTGCCTTTTCGACCATATCAACCAGCTCCTTGGTCATAGTCATTGTCCACGCATTCATGGCTTCAGGACGATGAAGCGTTACAGTCAAAATACCATCATCATCCAAATCAGTTAAAATATGCTCATAGCTCACGCGCTTGTCCCCCTACTTGATTTCAATTCAACACTGCCACTTTAGCATAGATGTGAATGTTAACAATTTTAAGAAACCTTCAAAAACAGGTGTAGAACAGTTCTTATAAATGGTTAAAGTTAGTATCTTAGCCTTCTCCATATTCACTATAATAATTATGCAGTGTGGGGTAGGGCGTGAGTAAAGGGAGAGAAAATGCTTAAAATAATAGGGCGTGTATTCGCAATCATAATCGTTTTGTTAGTTTTGCTTTTTATTGCGTATAAAATTCTATCAAGCATTCCGAATTATGAAATAGACGCAACAACAAGTATTAACCTCCCACAATCGCCCAAATCTGAACCCGAAACATATGCGTTCGGTTATGACCCGTCACCTGAATACACAGAGCCAAATAAAAATTGCATTAATAACAATGGGCTGAAAAATGCCTATTATGGTGACCTGCATATTCATACAGCGCTGTCATCCGATGCTTTTCCTGAGGGGACACGAACTTTCCCCGAGGCGGCTTATCGATTTGCTAAAGGTGAGGCTATAGAACTGCCTGACCCGCCCGCTGATGCGCCTCAAAAATTTCAACTTCTCCGACCGTTAGATTTCGCGGCCGTGACGGACCATGCCGAAGCGCTGGGTGAGGGATATATTTGCCGCAACCCCGGGGTTTTTAAAGGTCATGATAGCGCACAATGTGATACTTTCCGCGGCGGTGGCTTTGAGGGCGTGCGCGTGTTCAACCAAATTAGCGCAGACTTAACACCCGAAAGACACAAAACCGTTTGCGGGACTAACAATAAAGATTGTATCGCGGCGGATAAAATTGTTTGGCAACAAATTATTCAAGCGGCAGAAACTGCTGATGATAAAACCGAGGCTTGTCGCTTCACATCTTTTGTTGGTCTTGAATATACACGAAGTCCTGATGCCAAGCACACCCATCGTAATTTGATTTTCCGTAACACAGATGTTCCGGACCTCCCCCCATCACACCATATGTTCCCATTCCCTTATCAGCTTTTCGGTCATCTGGAAAAGGACTGTCGCGGAGGGCGGGATACGTGTGACGTAATTGTCATTCCTCATAATGCCAATTTATCAGCGGGTAATATGTTTAACCCACGTGAAATAGAGAATATGTCTGACGCGTCACGCTATGCAGCCTACTCTCTGAGACGAAGCTATGAAAGGCTCTACGAGATTGCCCAGCACAAAGGGTATTCGGAATGTCTAAACAGGGTAACTGACATTTTGGGCGATGTGGATGAACTTTGTGATATTGAAAAACGACGTGATTTTGGCAACAAAGAACTAGATTTTGCGCTCAATAGGCTTGTGCCTAAATTCGGTTCGACTAACACGCCAGAATGTAACGAAGACCACCGCGACCCTAAAACAGGTTTCTATAATGGCGGCTGCCTATCAAGCCGTGATTTTGCCCGAGGCGCACTTCTTGAGGGCCTGAAGGTTCACCAAGAGCGTGGGGTAAACCCGTATCAATTCGGTTTTATCGGCAGTACTGATACTCATATATCAACCTCTGGCAGTACAGAGGAAGCACGCTGGCCAGGTCATAAAAAGACAGAACTTGGCCTCTCCGGTCGCTTTAGTACAGCCGATGTTGGCCATACGGATGCCATTCGCACAAATCCTGGAGGTCTGGCGGGTGTTTGGGCTGTGGAAAATTCTCGGGATGCGCTTTTTCATTCTATGAAGCGGCGAGAAACTTTTGGCACATCCGGCACACGCATCGCGCCACGCTTTTTTGCCGGACGCTATGACGAAAATATTTGTGAAAAATCCGACTGGCTCGAACAAGCCTATGCAAACGGCACACCTATGGGCGCACATTTACCCCCACAACAGGACTCTTTTAACTTTTTACTCGAAGCCAAAGCTGACCCAATGTCAAAACCGCTGGAACGGCTTCAACTTGTTAAAGGTTGGATTGATGAGACCGGACAAAAACATAACCAAGTTATTGATGTTGTCACCACAAACAATAAAGACAATCCGGAAGGCGCCAATAGGTTATGCGCCGTATTTTCAGACCCAGATTATATACCCAACACAGACAGCTATTATTACCTTCGTGTTGTAGAGCAAGTGTCCCCACGTTGGCACAAAACCTATTGCGATGGTCTGCCTGATAATGTGCGTGAAGAAAAATGTAAAAACCTGCCGGTTGACGATTACATCCACGAAATGGCATGGACATCACCCATCTGGTTTTCACCTCATCATAAATCGGGCTCAACTCAATAGCCGTATAGAAACTTATCAAATAAATTAGGGAGATATTATGAACAGGTTTGAAGGAAAAAAGGTTTTGGTCACAGGCGCCGCATCCGGCATTGGACAAGCAACAGCCATTCGCTTCGCAGAGGAAGGGGCAAATGTTGTCATCGCCGATGTTAACGAGGAGGGTCTCCAAACGACAGCTGAGTTGATGGCGCATACGCCGATAATCAAACCTTATAATGCCCTCGACAATGACTCTTCGCAGGCGCTTGTAAATGAAGCTGCCGAAGGCGGGCTTGATGTTGTTTGCAATATTTCAGGCACATTTGGATGGGGCCCGTCAGAGAATTTTTCACTCGGAGAGTTTGAGAGAATTATGCAAATCAACACAACGAGCGTATTTGCCATTTGTCAGGCTGCATTGCCGCATCTGGAAAAAACCAAGGGTACTATTGTAAATACGGCATCAACCGCCGCTTTACAGGGCATAGCATATACAATTGCCTACTCTGCCTCCAAGCATGCTGTTGCCGCAATTACGAAAGGTCTTGCTATTGAATATGGTGCAAAAGGTGTTCGCGTGAATGCGATTTGCCCAGGTCATGTGGATACCCCAATGGCGGCTATGATTCAGGATAATATCCCTGAGGGTAATATAGATTTTGATTTGGTCATGCGAAACGCACCCAAGCTTTTAGACGGAACCTGCCAACCATCAGATATCGCTAGCCTTTTTGCCTATCTTGCCAGTCAGGAAGCCAGCAAGGTCACGGGGTCTCTCTTCACCATGGATGGCGGACAACTGGCGGGTTAATTTTAATTATCGGGCATTAATTAACGGCCCAATACATCAAGGGGGGAAATGATGAAAGTCTTACGTCTTCATAGAGTGGAATATTTTGTGAATGATGTTGAAGAAGCCGAGGTTAACTTCTCGAAACTGCTCAACACTAAATTTATTGATCACCAAGAGCAGACGCGCCCATTTGGGTCGTTGTCACTGATGAATATTGATCTTGGCACTGAGTTGGTTGCGCCCGTTCCCGGCGGTGTGCTGGATCCAGTTCTTGCGGCGAATGGACAGGGCATCCTAACCATCGTTTATGAAGTTGAAGATATTAACGATACGCGTGAGTATTTAATTGAGCATGGCTTCGAAATTTTGAATGATGCCGTTATCCCGGTTGCAGGCGGCGAGGTGTATCATCAAATTTCACTGACAGCTAGCGAGCAAACAGCCAATATAGTGATTACCTATCTTCAGGTAACTCACGCTTAAGAGATTTCGTAACTCTAGGAAAAATGATGCGCCTATAATTATGCACATAATTACGCGCTGAATATAAAAAAAGGCTTGCCGACATTAGCTGTTTTTGATAATCATTAGCAACTAACGGAGCATTTTATGTATATCTGTGTCTGCAACGCCTTAACTGACAAACAAGTGGAATCTGCTATCACCAGCGGATGCAGGCGTCCTAACGACATTTATTCCCAATGCGGGACTAAGCCCCAATGTGGTCGCTGTGCTGAGCGAATGTTAGAATTGCTAGAAGCCACAGACATTCAGCCCGCAGCTCCAGCACACGCCTAAAACATAAATTATTAAATTTATGCCTCTGTTCCAATCTGCTCCTGCAGATAGTTTTCAAGGCCTGTTTTTTCAATAAGGCCCTGTTGCGTTTCAATCCAATCAATATGCTCTTCCGTGTCGTCTAAGATTTTGTCGAAAATATCCCGGGTAATAAAATCGCGCTCGCTTTCACACAAAACAATCGCCTCTTTGAGGCAACCTTGATTAAGCATCTCCACGGAAAGATCAGCTGATAGCATTTCAGGCACATTCTGCCCGATTTTAAGCAGTCCCAAATCCTGAAGATTTGGCAATCCTTCAAGCATCAAGATGCGGCCAATAATCATATCGGCATGCTTCATTTCACCGATACTTTCGTGATAGACCTTATCCCCCAGAACATTAAAGCCCCAGTCTTTGAGCATGCGTGCGTGCAAGAAGTACTGATTAATTGCTGTCAGTTCATTTTTCAAAATAGT
>CALKOC010000040.1 GCA_938091085.1 uncultured Alphaproteobacteria bacterium | reverse complement strand
GTTATCTCTCAGATAATCAAAACCGAATTCATTATTAGTGCCGTAAGTGATGTCTGCCTGATAAGCAGCAAGACGCGCGTCATCGTCAATATCATTAACAATACAACCAACGGTTAAGCCTAATGCAGCATGAACCTGACCCATCCATTTTGAATCTCTGAGCGCGAGGTAATCATTAACAGTAACGACATGCACACCACGCCCAGTTATGGCATTTAGATAACATGGCAGGGTAGCAACGAGTGTCTTACCTTCACCGGTTTTCATTTCAGCAATTTTGCCGTCATGAAGCACCATGCCACCAATAAGTTGGACATCAAAATGCCGTTGACCAAGCGTCCTGCGCGCCGCCTCGCGCACGGTGGCGAATGCAGGTTCTAAAAGATCATCAAGACTGTGACCTTCAGCATATTGCTGTTTGAAGAAATCGGTTTTCGCTTTTAACTGCTCATCGGAGAGTTTTTCAAACTCAGGTTCAAGCGCGTTAATACGTTCTACCCGCTTCGCATAGGGTTTTAATTTGCGTTCATTCAAATTCCCGAAAAAATTTCGGGTGATGAAATCCAGTCCAAGCATGTTTCCTCCGCGGGTCGGTGAAAAGAGAAAAACTCAGCTTGTTACTGATTCTTCACCTGATTACTGTTTCTTCACGAGCCCTACACCATTGTCATGTAAGCATCGCGCCCGTAAGTGTCAATTGTAGGTATTACCTGAATGGCGTTTTTATTCAATAATCATAATTTCGTGACATGAAACGAAATTTCCTACTTGAAGCTTTCTGCCATAACATGCACAAAACAATAAATGCAAAGATGGAGGATAAGGCGTGCGACTTTTTATTTTAATATTTACGGGCTTTGTTGCCCCTATTTTACTTGTTGCACTGCTTGTGGCCGATCCTCTTGATTCTGGGGGAGGTTTGGTGCTTTCCCCGAACACAAATAGTAGTAATGCCAAGATTATTGCCAGTATTGACGGTATCAGCATCACTCAGGGAGATATTGACCGCGCTGCTGAGGATAATTTTGAAACCTTGATGCAGGTTCCGGAAGGTCAACAGGCGTTTTTCCTTTCAAGCGTTGTTGCTATTCAGAAAATTGCTGCGCGCGCCGCCCTATCGGAGGGTCTGGTAAATAGCGATTCGGTGCAGCAGAGGTTGGCTTATCAAAAAGAAAGAATTCTTCAGGATGTCTGGGTCGCAGAGCAGATTAACGCACGTGTTACTGAAACGGATATTCGCGTTTATTTCGATACATATGTGGCTCCGGAACTTGCAAAGCAAAATGCCGATGTTGAGGAAGTTCAGGCGCGGCATATTTTAGTGGCGACAAAAGCTGAAGCTGAGATGGCGATTGAGAGACTTAAAAAAGGTGAGGATTTTGCACAACTCGCAGGCGAGTTATCTTTAGGCCCAAGTGCCGGACGGGGTGGTGATTTGGGCTATTTCCTCGCTGAAGAAATGGTCAAGCCTTTCAGTGATGCCGCCTTTGCGATGCAACCTGGTGGGCTTTCTGCTCCTGTGGAGACAGAGTTTGGCTGGCATGTTATTCGTCTGGAAGACAGGCGTGTTGTAGCGCCCCCAAATTTTGAAGATTTGAGTGAACAAATTCGTGCGTTTCTGGAACAGCAAGAACGTAATTTGTTTTTTGATGAACTGCTTACATCTTATGATTTTCAGGTCTATGGTGAAGAAACACCTCTTTTGCCTGAATTTGATGATGATGTGCCGCTAATAGACTGAATATGCCCAAACAAACACCAAAAACCTCAAAAAAGCCGATGCTAAAAAAGTCACCACTGGCACCGAAGTCATTTCCGAAAATGCCGGTCATTGACGGGTTGTGGCTTGGCGCAGGTGAAAGCGGGACAAAATATAAGGGACGTCCAGATGTAATGTTGGTTGCGGTGGAGAAAAAATCTGCCATTGCTGGGGCTCTAACAAAATCATCTATGCCGTCTGCGGCGGTAGAATGGTGCAGATCACTTTTACCGAAAGGTGGGGTTCGGGCGCTTGTCGTAAATGCAGGTAATGCCAACGCTTTTACTGGAAAGACAGGGGATAAGGCTAATTATCAATTAGCCGCCGGAGCCGCTAAAGCGCTTAATGTTTTACCCGAAGAGGTGTATGTCGCCTCGACAGGTGTGATTGGTCAGGATTTAAAAACGTCCGCCTTGATCAAAACTCTTGCGGGTCTTGCAGATGGCGGCCTCTCCCCAACAGCATGGCAAAATTGTGCGCGCGCTATCATGACAACGGATACGTTCCCGAAAGGCGTGACCCGCAAGGCCAAAATCGGTTCTGTCGAAGTCAATATTAATGGCATCGCTAAAGGGTCTGGAATGATTGCCCCGGATATGGCAACGATGCTGGCGTTTTTTTTTACAGATGCTGATTTGCCACCATCCGTCCTCAGGCAACTTGTGAATGATAATCTCCCATCGAGCTTTAATGCCATCACAGTGGATAGTGATACGTCCACTTCCGATACCGTTTTGCTGATTGCGACTGGCGCTCGAAAGATTTCGGATAAGCCGGTTAGGTCTATTAAAGACACGCGTCTCAAAGGATTTGCTAAAGCTCTCAAAGAAGCCATGCAGGATTTGGCTCAGCAGATTGTGCGCGATGGGGAGGGTGCGACTAAATTCATAACAGTTAATGTCAGTGGTGCCGCAGATGATGCTTCAGCCAGACTCATTGCTTTATCTATTGCCAATTCGCCATTGGTTAAAACTGCTATTGCGGGTGAAGACCCAAATTGGGGGCGCGTGGTAATGGCGGTTGGTAAATCTGGTGAGCCGGCAGATCGTGACAAGTTGAAAGTCAAAATCGGAACATTCAATATCGCTAAAAATGGGCGTGTAATTGCCAATTATGATGAACGCCCTGTAGCTAAATATATGAAGGGGCGTGAGATTGTTATCTCTGTTGATGTTGGTATTGGTAAAGGGGTTGCCAAAGTCTGGACATCAGATTTGACTCATGAATACATTTCGATCAATGCCGATTACCGAAGTTAATACAAAACTCGTCGTAGCCTGCGCGCTGGTCGATATTGATGGGCGTGTACTTGTCGTGCAACGCCCACCCGGAAAGCCTATGGCTGGGCTATGGGAGTTTCCCGGCGGTAAAGTCGAAAAGGGAGAGCGCCCGGAGCAAGCGCTTATTAGAGAGCTTAAAGAAGAAATCTCGATTGATGTGACCGCGAATTGCCTCGCGCCCCTAACCTTTGCCAGCCATACTTATGATGATTTCCATCTGCTCATGCCGCTCTATGTATGCCGTAAATGGGAAGGGCAGATTGTCCTAAATGAGGCAACTGACTCAAAATGGTTAAAGCCCAATGAGATGAAAAATCTTGATATGCCTGCAGCAGATGTCCCGCTTATCGCCATGCTCCGCGATATGATTTAGAGTTTTTTCTCGTCTGTATTCAATGCATCTGCCAGCCGCGCCTTTGCACTCCCGGGCTTCAAAGGTTTTTGCTGACTTTCATGTGGCGCCCATCCTGAAAGGCTATGCAGGTCAAAGCCGGCTGTGACCTTCCCATCAGCCTCGGCAAATAAATCGTGATAAATTTCCATGGCACGCAAAAAAGTCTCACGGCGCATAAATTTTTTATGTCGCGCCTTAAGTGTGTTGGTTTCGCCCATAAGCCGAAGGTCATGGAGCAGTTTCAAAGGACTTTGATATCTGATTTTAAGCCTTTCTGTATCTGCAACAGGAAGAGAGAAACCAGCGCGTTGAAGTAATCCGGCAAGGTCGGAGAGTTCGGCGAAGGGGTGGATATGAGGCTTGATACCGTTTTCACATTCTGCTTCGGCCTGAGAAAAAACCTGGCGTAATTCCTTAAGGCTTTCACCACCCACCATAACAGTCAGAAACAGCCCATTCGGTTTAAGTGCGCGGCGGTAATTCAAAAGACTCCCAGGCAGGTCATTCACCATATGAAGCCCTCCAATAGAAATAATCAGGTCAAAAGACTCCGGTTCAATCGCCAATTTTTCTTCATCAATAAATATATCAAAAGCGTTTTTGGCTGGCCCACCAATGATACAGCTTTGGGTTTTTGTATGAAGGGTTGGCATTAATTCGGCAATGGCGGGATCTGGGAGAACCAGTAGGCACCGATCAAAATTATAGGCCACATCTTGCAGGGAGGTGTCGACGGACTCGGCCATGTAACGCCATAGGAAATCTTCTCTATGAGGGTTTTGCAAAAGCTTTTCGCGTCTGCTGAGATAGAGCTGTCGGTCAAAAAGGTCTGGAACAGAGTTGTTCATTGCGGCACACTAATCATGCAGGCAGTATGACAAATGCATGTTTGACCTGTAAATCTTTTAAAAGAATAAAAATATAATGACATTTTCTTCTACAGTTTTGCCCTTTGTTAAAAATTTTTACCAAGCTACTCAAGTTCAATGTGAACAATTAGCAGACTTCTTGTTGCCGCGCCGATGTTCTGTCTGCATGACTGAACTTGCAACCGCCCCCGCTTTATGCCCGACATGCTGGATGGATTTGCATTTTATCAAAAGCCCGATATGCGCGCGCACGGGGGTGCCTCTTCCGTTTGATTTAGGGCCTGAGAGCGTATCGCTTTCCGCGATGAGGTTTCCCCCTGCTTATGACCGTGCCCGTAGTGCGCTGATATATAACGGAACAGCGCGTCAGCTAATCCATAAATTTAAATTTCATAATCGGCCTGAAATCGCTGACCTTCTTACCCCATGGTTGGAGACATGTGGGCAGGATTTACTCAAAGATGCAGATTATCTTATCCCTGTCCCTTTGCATTTATTTCGTATTGTCAGTCGTCGTTATAATCAATCAGCGGAACTGGCTAGGGCGCTGTCAAAATCAAGCGATGTCCCCATGAAAGTTGAATGGTTAAGGCGGGTCAAAAAAACATCTCAACAGGTTGGCATGACCCGCGACATGCGGCGAAAAAACCTCAAAGGGGCGTTTGAGGTGAAGCCTAATAAGGTTAATGCCCTAGTGGGTAAAAATGTCATTCTTATTGATGATGTGATTACGACCGGATCGACGGTGACGGCTTGTGCTAAAACACTTCGCAAGGCTGGGGTTGCTCGTATAGATGTTCTGAGTGTGGCGCGGGTTGTCATGCATGAGACTGTCGCGGTATAATCACCTCTTAGTTTCAGGAAAATCAATATGAGTGAATTTCGTGTGGCCTGTTTGCAAACATGTACAGGAACGACCCCCGAGGATAATCTTGCCGCGTTGACACCGCTTATCAAGGAAGCGGCTCAAGAGGGGGCTGAATTTATTCTTACGCCGGAAACCTGCAATTTTATGCCGCAAAATAAAGTGGCTCGTTGCGCGACTATGCAATCTGAGAACGATGATAAGACGGTTGCATCTTTCGCCGCGCTGGCGGCAGAATTGAAGATTACTTTGCTTGCAGGTTCATTCATATTGGCCGGAGATAGTGATAAGGCCGTCAATCGGTCGATATGCTTCAACCCTTTCGGCGACGTTGTCGCGCGTTATGACAAAATCCATCTTTTTGATGTCGAGTTGGATAATGGCGAACGCCATAGCGAGTCGGCACATTATAAGGCAGGGCAGGAGGCCGTTATCGCCGAACTGCCTTTTGGTAAGTTAGGGATGACGGTTTGCTACGATGTAAGATTTCCTGCTCTCTACAGGTCGCTGGCAATGCATGGAGCTGATTTTATTTCCGTACCGGCAGCTTTTACCAAAATGACGGGTGAGGCGCATTGGCATGTTTTACTGCGCGCACGTGCGATAGAAACTGGATGCTTTATTTTTGCACCTGCTCAGTCAGGAACTCATGAAAATGGTAGAAAAACCTATGGTCATAGTATCATCGTAAGCCCTTGGGGTCGGGTTCTGGCAGATGCAGGACTTGAAACACAAATCATTTATGCCGATATAAATACCGATCAGGTGCAAATGGCGCGGCGACAAATTCCTGCTCTAAAACATAGTCGGCATTTTGATCCCCCAGTTTAACCAGATTAGGAAAATGATTAAATACGCTTTAATATGTGACAATGACCACGAATTTGAGACGTGGTTTCAGAACAGTCAGGCCTTTGATAACCAATTGGCCGCAGGCGATTTATTGTGTCCCCATTGTGCATCTACCAAAGTCTCAAAATCCATCATGGCGCCAAATCTGGGTAAAAAGTCCAACACATCCGGTGCGCTTACCGAGAAAGATAAATCTTCAGAAATTACGCAGATGATGAGCCGTGTGCGTGAACATGTTGAAAATAATTGTGACTATGTGGGCGATAAATTTGCCAGTGAAGCCCGCGCCATGCATTATGGTGACTCTGAGGAAAGAGATATTTACGGTGAGTCTACTTTGCAGGAAGCAAAAGAGCTTATCGAAGAGGGCATACCCATTGCCCCAATTCCCGGCGTACCGGATAAGTTAAAGAATTAATAGTTGCGTTTGTTCCATTTCGTTTTCATCGCGTTTTGAAAATAAAGGAAACAAATTATGGACTTGATGATTTCAGCCGCACTTATTGAGCTGGCAACCAAGGGTAACCCTGTTAGTTTGCAAAAAAAGATTGGCGGTGAGATTGTTTACAACCTTGAAACCGATCGGGGCGTTTTAAGAGAAGAAGAACACTATGCGCCCCCCGCATTAGAAGTTAATGGCACGATTTATAGAATGGTTGCACCAGGCTTAACGTCAGATAATTTTATTATTCAGACCAGTGATCTTATTGTCCGGATGGATGCAGGTGTCAGCGAGGGGGACAATGTTCTTCGGGTTGTTGCTGCAACTCCCTTAACCGGCGTATCTAACTATGATAGCAACCGGGAAGGTATATGGAGAACGATGAAAAATCATTTAGGTATTGGAAACCGGAATTAATCGTATTGTTTCTGTGCAAGGCCAATATAATTAACGCCAAGATCTTTTGATAAATTCCATTTGCCCGTCAGCGGCATAAAACTCATACCGGCTGTATCAATATTATGCATGCCATTCAGTGTCAGATAATCCGTCAACTCCTGCGGCGTGAGAAATTTATGCCAGTCATGTGTTCCTGTAGGTAGCCAGCGCAAAATATATTCAGCCCCCAATATAGCCAGCAAATATGATTTTGCGGTGCGATTAAGGGTTGCGTAGAACATCAATCCACCAGGTTTAACGAGTTGACCACATGATTTCATGAAAAGTTCAACATCACCGACATGCTCAACCACTTCCATGTTTAGAACTACGTCAAAACTTGTTTTGGTTTTAACGAGTTCCTCTGAGGAGATAACCTTGTAATCAATATTAAGACCTTCTTGTTCGGCGTGGAGGCTAGCGACTTTGATGTTAACTTCGGTAACATCTATACCTGTTACTGAAGCTCCAAGTCGCGTGAGGGGTTCGCAGAGCAAACCGCCGCCACATCCAATATCAAGAATGTTGACACCCTTTAAACAGTCTGGCGCGCTCCTAAGCCTGTTAAACTGGGCGCAAATATGAGTAATAATATAGTCTAATCTCGTCGGATTAAATTTATGCAGAGGCTTAAATTTCCCGTTAGGACTCCACCACTCCGCTGCCATGGCTTCAAATTTAGCGACTTCCTCAGGATTTATCGTTGACGCATTCATAATTTAATAAACCTCAAAACTTTAATAACAACAATCTTACAGTTAGTAGGCACTTGCACCAATAGGCTTTTTTCGTGTAAGCATGCCGCAACTGCGACATTTTAAGCACTACATAGGCAGGTTAAGACTTTAAACCGCTTAGATGATGATGTTGCAGCTTAAAATCGAGGATAAGATTATGGCGCGTATCGTCATGAAATTTGGTGGCACGTCTGTTGGTGACATTGAGCGCATCAATAATGTGGCTGCCCACGTTAAAGAAGAATATGACGCCGGCAATGAGGTTGCGGTGGTTGTTTCAGCTATGTCTGGTGAAACCAACCGACTTGTTTCATTGTGTCGGGATATTTCGGCTTTCCATGATGCACGTGAATATGATGTGGTCGTATCTGCTGGTGAGCAGGTGAGTGTCGGGCTCTTGGCGATGGCCTTGAATAAAATTGATGTTCCCGCGCGTTCATGGCTGGGTTGGCAATTTCCGATTAAGACATCTTCAGTTCACGGGTCTGCACGTATACAGGACATCGATACGGATGCTCTTGAGGCGCAGTTCGCAGATGGAAGAGTAGCCGTAATAGCTGGATTTCAGGGTTTGTCGCCAGAAAATAGAATTACGACATTGGGGCGGGGTGGCTCCGATACTTCTGCGGTTGCAGTTGCGGCGGCGCTCAAAGCTGATAGATGCGATATTTATACCGATGTTGATGGGGTTTATACGACAGATCCACGGCTTGTGTCCGATGCACGACGATTAAAAAAAATAAGTTATGAGGAGATGCTGGAAATGGCATCTTTGGGGTCAAAAGTGCTTCAGACACGATCTGTTGAGCTTGCTATGGCGCATAAGGTCAAACTGCAAGTTCGATCAAGTTTTGATGACCCGTCCAAGAAGAAAGAGGTTTCTGAGGATGGTATTGCAGGTACAATGGTCTGCAGCGAGGAAGAAATTATGGAACAAGAAATTGTAAGTGGCATTGCTTATTCTAAGGATGAAGCGAAAATCACCTTGCGCCGGGTGGCTGACCATCCAGGAACAGCAGCAGCGATTTTTGGCCCTTTGGCAGATGCAGCAATTAATGTGGATATGATTGTTCAGAATATCTCTGCAGATGGTGGGTATACGGATTTGACTTTCACTGTTCCCAATGATGATTTACCGCGTGCTCATCAGGTGATTGAAGCCATGGGTGAAAATATCGGCTTTGCAGAAGTTGAAAGCACGAGTGGGCTTGCTAAAATTTCCATTGTGGGTGTCGGGATGCGAAGCCATGCTGGCGTTGCTCAAAAAATGTTCACGGTATTGGCGGATAAAAGCATTAATATTCAGGTGATTTCTACATCTGAAATTAAAATCAGTGTGCTGGTTGATGCGGATTATACCGAGCTTGGTGTGCGTGCATTGCATGCTGCATTTAATCTGGATGGTGGTGATGAGGGTGCAGGATAATACCTTTAACCCGTCAGGAGGGTTAATATGCCTCTAACGATGGAGGGGCCAAGGGTATTATTGCGCCGCTTGCGTCAGGTCATGGCTGACAGGGCTGACCGGCAAACGCGTCTAGATAAAATCGTTGAGTTGATTGCCACAAGTATGAACACGGCAGTGTGTTCAATTTATCTTAAAAGCGATGAAGATACGCTTGAGCTTTGTGCAACCGAAGGATTGAATCCGTCATCCGTTCATAAAACCACCCTGAAAATCGGACAAGGTCTCGTGGGCGATGTGGCTTTACATGCACGGCCTTTAAATTTGGCTGAAGCCAAGTCTCACCCTAGATTTGTCTACCGGCCTGAAACTGGAGAGGAGGCGTTCCAGTCTTTTGTTGGTGTGCCTATTCTTAGCGGTGGGACAGTAATTGGCGTTTTGGTTGTTCAAAACACAAGCCATCGCTCGTTTGTTGATGAAGAGATTGAAGCTTTACAAACTGTCGCCATGGTGCTGTCGGAAATGCTGGCGGCGGAAGGTCAATTTCGTGCCATTGATGATAATCCGAAAGGCCCATCTCGACTTTTCGGATACCCTCTGACCGAAGGACTTGCTATCGGACAGGTGGTGATGCATGAGCCGCGTGTTGCTGTTGAAAGCTTGATTGCTGAAGATATGGAAGTTGAATTTTCCCGCCTTGAGGCCGGGATTTATGAGTTGCGTCGTGCCGTAGATGAAATGCTCAGGACGGAGGATGTCTCTCACGCGGGTGATCATCTTGATGTGTTGGAAACATATCGGATGTTTGCCAATGATGAGGGCTGGTTTTCCCGCATGCGCGAAGCCGTAAGAACTGGTCTAACCGCTGAAGCTGCAGTAGAGCGTGTTCAAAATGATATTCGAGCCAGGTTGACCGGGCAACGGGATGTGTACCTTCAAGAACGCCTTCATGATTTTGAAGACCTTTCAAATCGTTTGTTGCGGGTGCTTGTCGGCAAAACCCTAACGGCGAGTGCAGAGAAACTGCCTAAAAATGCCATATTGGTTGCGCGTAATATGGGGCCTGCAGAACTTCTAGACTATGAGCGCCAAAATTTACGCGGCCTGGTAATTGAAGAGGGTACAGCCAGTGCGCATGTGGCTATTGTCGCGCGCGCACTCGGTATTCCGACGATTGGACGAATTGTTAATATTGTGAATCTAGTGACGGACGGGCAATCAATTGTCGTCGATGCCGATACGGGGGTCTGCTATCTCAATCCGTCTCCTGAGGTGCTGGACTCTTATAATGAACGCACAAAGCTTATGGCGCGCCGGCAAAAGCAATATGCGCGGTTAAGAAAACAACCAGCTGTAACGAGAGATAACAAAAAAATTAATCTTGCTGTGAATGCAGGGTTGATGGTCGATGTCCGAAACATGAATGATAGCGGGGCTGAAGGCATAGGTCTTTTTAGGACAGAATTACAATTTATGATTTCGGCGAAGCTGCCTAAGACAAAAGAGCAAACTGCATTTTACAGCCGCATTATGGATATGGTTGGCGAAAAACCGATTATATTTAGAACTGTCGATATTGGTGGTGACAAAATGTTACCTTATATGCGTCAGACGCACGAGGAAAACCCTGCCATGGGGTGGCGCGCGATCCGTATTGCTCTGGATCGCCCCGGTTTGTTGAGAATACAAATTCGGGCGCTCCTTGATGCGGCGCAAGGCAGAGATTTACAAATTATGTTTCCCATGATTGCAGTCGTTGATGAGTTTCTGGCGGCACGCAATATTCTCGATAAAGAGTTGGCACGGCTTAATAAGCTGGGTCAAAAAACGCCAAAATCATTGAAAGTTGGAGCTATGCTGGAAGTGCCGTCACTTGTCTGGCAGTTAGATGAGTTGTTGCCCCATTTGGATTTTGTCAGTGTCGGCACGAATGATTTGCTGCAGTTTTTCTTTGCTAGTGACCGCGGAAATCCAAGGGTCGGGGAGCGGTATGATTTATTTAGTTCGGCGCCGCTTGCTATGATGCGGCATATCGCGGATACATGTAAGCGCTATGACAAACCAGCAACAATTTGTGGTGAGTATGGTGGGCGTCCGTTGGAAGCGATGGCTTTGCTTGGTTTAGGTTTTTCTAAATTATCCGTTCCGCCAACATCTGTAGGTCCTGTAAAGAGAATGATAAGGTCTTTAAATCTGGAAAAACTGCAAGGCTTGATGAAAAATCCACCGCCGCATATCAAGCTCGACTGCAGAGAGGGCTTTGAAAACCTCGCGGAGTTTTTGAGAGTTAAACTTTAAGCGTTTGCATTTACCACGCAGCAAGATTTATAATAAAATGCAAGGTAGGGCTAAATGCCATGTCAGATGATTTAAAAAATAAATCGGTAGGTTCGCTTTTGCGTCAGGCTAGGCTTGCGCAAAAAGGAAAGTTGCCGGAGATATCGGAAAATCTTCGTATCAGCCTTGAGCATCTCAAGGCGCTTGAGGAAGACGATGTAAATGGTCTGCCCGGGCTGGCTTATGCTGTAGGTTTTATCAGAAGTTATGCTGATCATCTCGGGCTGGATGCAGAAGTCCTCATCGCGCAATATAAGAGCCAGACTTCTGGTATGAGTAACGGTCTTGATTTTCCTATCACTGAAGAAGATTACGAATTGCCGAGTTTTGTTCTCGTTTCGGGTCTGGTTGTGGTCTCAACCATTGCCTATCTTTTTTGGGCTTTCCTGATTGATGCAGAAGAAATTGTGATGGATAAAACAAATTCCATCAGTGCCTATGAAGAGACAAGTGACGAAGAGGGTGCTGCAGGAATATCTCAGGAAAGCTCTCAAGAAAGCTCTCAAGAAAGGTCTCAAGAAAGATCTCAAGAAAGATCTATGGATAGGCCGCTCATGAACGATGAAGCCTTGCCGGAGGAGACGGCGGATCTCATATCACAAAAAACAGAACAAAAAGAAGCCGCCATTGAAGAAAAGACTGAACTAGCAGGTGAAGAAGAAATTATTACCGGCGCAGTCGTCGATATGAAGCCTTTGCCGGACATTGCGACTCCCCCACTTTATATTCGTGGCCTTGGACAGACATGGTTAAGAGTTACAGATGAGGGTGGTAAAGTTTTATATTCAAGTATCATTCTTCAAGGAGAGACTTTCCCACTTCCGCCAGAGGGTGGAATTCGACTTGATACATTCGATGCGGGAAAGCTTGAATATGTCTATGAGGGTAAAACAGGCCCCCGCCTAGGTAAAGATGGGGAAAATTTGCGCGGTAAGGCAATTTCCGTTAAGAGCATTTTAAACAGCATTCGATAGGCAGTTTTTATGAGTTTACGCCCGTGGCGAGATATAGATAGACGTGTGTCACGTCAGATACATGTTGGCTCGGTTCCGGTGGGCGGCGATGCGCCAATTTCTGTTCAATCCATGACAAATACCGTCACAGCTGATGTTCAGGCGACCATTAAACAAATTAAAGAGCTTGAAGAGGCTGGTGCTGACATTGTTCGCGTTTCCTGCCCTGATGAAGCTTCTACAAGGGCGTTAAAGGATATTGTTAAATCCGTAGAGGTGCCGATTGTTGCTGATATTCATTTTCATTATGCCCGTGCTATTGAGTCTGCCGAAGCTGGGGCGGCATGTTTGCGAATTAATCCCGGCAATATAGGTAATGCTGATCGGGTGCGCGATGTTATTCAAGCTGCAAAAGATCATGGATGCTCAATGCGTATTGGCGTTAACGCAGGATCGCTTGAGAAGCATTTGCTTGAAAGATATGGCGAGCCATGTCCTGAAGCGATGGTGGAAAGCGCCCTCGACCATGTGCGTATACTGCAAGACCATGATTATCACGAATATAAAATCAGCGTTAAAGCCTCTGATGTTTTCTTGTCGGTTGCAGCCTATCAACAACTTGCTGAGGCAGTTGATTGCCCGTTGCATATTGGAATTACTGAAGCGGGGGGGTACACCTCTGGCACGGTTAAGTCATCCATTGGACTTGGCTCATTGTTATGGGCAGGTATTGGTGACACGTTGCGCGTTTCTCTATCATCTGATCCGGTAGATGAGATTAAAGTCGGTTTTGAAATGCTTAAATCTCTGGGTCTAAGGCATCGCGGCGTCACGATTATTTCTTGTCCTTCTTGTGCGCGTCAGGGATTTGATGTGATTAAAACCGTCCAGACGCTTGAAGAAAGACTGGCGCATGTGTCGGAACCGATAACATTGTCGATTATTGGTTGTGTGGTGAACGGGCCAGGTGAAGCGCGAGAGACTGACATCGGCTTTACAGGTGGGGGCGCTGGATCGGGGATGGTTTATGTCTCGGGTCGTCCGGATCATAAAATGTCGAATGAGGAAATGGTTGACCATCTGGTTGGTCTGGTTGAAAACGAAGCCAAGAATGTCAGAGACAAACAGCCAGATCACAAACTTGGCGACAAGAATGAGATTTAATCATGTTACCTGAAAACCGTTTGGATGCCATTCTGGCGCGCGCAGAAACCCTGCAGGAAAAAATGAATGGTGAATTGCCGCCTCAAGAATTCGTTTCCCTATCAAAGGAGTATGCGCGGCTTGAGCCTGTTGTCGCGGCTGTTACACAGTACCAGAAATTAGTCGCAGAAATGGATGATTTGAAATCCATTATTGCCGGCACGGATGAAGAGATGAAGGAACTGGCTGAAGCCGAGCTTCCCGAATTAGAAGCAAAATTACCCGAAGCTCAAAAAGAATTAGAAATCATGTTGCTGCCCAAAGATGAAGCGGATGACATGAATGTCATTCTTGAGGTTCGTGCGGGTACCGGTGGAGATGAAGCGGCGTTGTTTGCCGGTGATTTGTTTAGAATGTATTGCCGTCATGCCGAACTGAATGGCTACAAGGTCGAAATTCTTAGTACATCGGATGGTGATATTGGAGGCTATAAGGAAGTTGTTGCAGCTATTCGGGGTGACTCTGTTTTTGCTCGTCTTAAATTTGAAAGTGGTGTTCACAGGGTTCAGCGTGTGCCTGAAACAGAGAGTAGTGGGCGCATTCATACTTCTGCTGCAACGGTTGCCGTTTTGCCGGAGCCTGAGGAAGTTGATGTCCAAATTGAAGAAAAAGATTTGCGGGTTGATGTGTTCAGGGCGTCAGGTCCAGGCGGGCAGTCGGTCAACACAACGGATAGTGCGGTTCGAATTACGCATTTACCGACGGGTATTGTTGTCAGCCAACAAGATGAAAAGTCGCAACACAAAAATCGTGCAAAGGCCATGCAAGTTCTTCGGGCTCGCCTTTTTGAAGCTGAAAGAGAACGATTGGAAAGCGAGCGATCGGCAGATCGGCGTTCCCAAGTTGGATCGGGTGACCGCTCTGAACGCATTCGGACATATAATTATCCTCAGGGGCGTGTGACGGATCATCGTATAAATTTGACACTGCATAAACTGGAAAAAATTGTTGCCGGAGACAGTCTTGACGATGTGATTGATGTGCTTCTTGCTGAGGATCAGTCCAGAAAACTTGCTGCAACAACAGATTAAAACCGGAAAACTGATCATGAGTCAGAACGCGCCACCACATGCGTATCTTACTGTAGAGCAAGCACAAAGAAACCTTCGTGAAAGGTTTAAAAACGCTGCCATAGAAACTTATGAGTTGGATGCACGCATTCTTACGGGCTTTGCACTCGGGTTGGACGATGTTGGGCTTATCACACAGGCGTCGCGTAACGTTACTGAGGAAGAATATGACATTCTTGAAAAAACTTGCTTGGTAAGGTTGGAGGGGAAGCCTGTCTCACGAATTACTGGTGTGAAGGAATTCTATAGTTTGCCTTTTAAAATATCCTCAGCAACCTTGGATCCACGACCGGATAGTGAATGTCTTGTCGAATCAGCCTTAATTATTGCTGAGAAGTTGGCAAAATTAGCACGAAAACCGCTCCGGGTTCTTGATTTGGGCACTGGGTCGGGGTGTTTGTTGATTGCATTTGCCCATGCTTGCCGGCAAAAGGGTATTCAGGTGGAAGGCTTAGGAGTAGATATTTCTTCTTCAGCCATTCGCCAAGCACGTATTAACGCTGCGCTTAATGGCATAGAAAATTCCGTTGATTTCAAACAAAGCAATTGGTTCGAAAATGTTTCCGGTAGATTTGATATCATCATATCTAACCCGCCATATATTGCGTCCGATGAGATTGAAGGATTGGCTCCAGAGGTACGCTTTCATGATCCGTCTGCCGCGCTAGACGGGGGTTCTGACGGTCTTGACGCTTATAAACACATTATCGCAGCTATGACGACTTTCATTAAACCGGGGGGCTGTGTTCTTTTTGAAATTGGTTCAAGTCAAGCGGCTTTGGTAACAGATATTGTTAGGCAGAGCATCTCAACTCATCAAAATGTCGCCATTAGTTGTGTTTCTGACCTTGCGGGATTGGATAGGGTTGTGCAGCTGGAATTTAATCGAAACAGCTGAAAGATTCGATGAAAGTAAAAATTTTGTCTCAAAATTAATTTTTTTTTAAATATTTGAAGTTTAGGCTTGGCATAAGGCTTGGGATTGAGTAGCTTTCCCAACGTCGGAGAGAAAAACTCAATAAGAGTTTTCCGCCTACCCCCAAATTAAAAGTTCTGTATTTGTCATTCATGGCTTTGATGTGGGGTATACCAGCCGAAAAGATGCGTTGTTCATCAAGACCAACACATTTGGAACTTCCAAAGGTTGTGTATGAAGCTTTGTGAAAGAACAGACCAGATAGAAGTTCTATTTAAATAATTAAATATCGTTGACAGGAATGAAAATATGAAACGCTCACGCGGTCGTGGAAGACGTCAAGGTAACTCGTCTAATAGGAATTACGAAAGTAATGGCCCTGATTTAAAAGTTCGGGGAAACGCTCAGTCGATTTACGAGAAATACCAATCCCTCGCCCAAGATGCACTTTCATCCGGTGAATTGATAACAGCTGAAAATTACCTTCAGCACGCTGAGCATTATTACCGTATTGTTCAAGCAAATCAGCCAGTTCGTCAGGAAGAAGACGCATCTGCTGAAAATGGACAACAACCGACAACGCAAGATACGGATACGGTAGAGCCGCTTGTTTTAACTGCTGCTGAAGATGGTGCGGACACTGAAGCAACTGCCAAAGCTAATGGCGCTGAGAGTGACACGAGCAATGGTGATAATCGTGAAGAAAAACAATCACGCCGTCGGGGTCCTTTAAGACGCCGCCGTCGGGATGATAATGGCAGTAATGGCAATTCAGACTCTGCCGATAATGGTGAGGTAACAGCCGCAACTGAGACGAGTTCAGAAGTGGATGCAATCGCCACATCTGTGACTGCTCCTGCAAGTGATACTGCTGATGATGAAGCTGCCTCTGCATAATTGCTTGCCCTTCAAATCCCGCTCATTCCTCTAGAATTTTACAATAACTCGATACGTCCCTGATACGGCAATGAGATTTTGACAAGTCTCTAAGCTGGGTCTTGCAGATGGCATTTGGTCTACCCATATAAAGTTTGTAGCCGCTAGCTTTGAGCGGCAGGAACTATGGAGCAGAAAATGTTGCCGGAGAATTTAACAGACAAGTTAAAAGGGTTTGTCGGTTCGGCACAGGGCCATGCCCTCAGGGAAGGTCACCAGCGTTTTGAACCGATACATATTTTAAAAGTTTTTATGGATGACCCTGAGGGTCTCGCGACCGGGCTTATTCAAGTAGCGGGTGCGCGCCCTGAGAAGATACGTGATGGCGTTATCGCTGATTTGGGAAAAATGCCCAAAGTCAGTGGTGCGGAATCTCAACTCATGATGTCGCCCGAAACGGTTAAGGTCTTTTCGACTGCTGAAGAACTAGCTCAAAAGCGTGGCGATAGTTTTATTTCGGTAGAATTGTTGCTTCTCGCTATGTTGAAGACGGATGATACAGAAACCTCCAAGCTTTTAAAAAAGGCGGGACTGACTGCAGATGCATTGGAAAAAGCGATTGCTTCGCTCCGCAAGGGACGGCAGGCAGATAGCGCTTCAGCAGAGGAGAGCTATGAGGCCCTAGAACGTTACACCCGTGATTTGACCGAGGATGCACGTAACGGCAAGCTTGACCCCGTGATTGGCCGAGATGAAGAAATTCGAAGGTCTATGCAGGTGCTTTCTCGCCGCACAAAAAATAATCCTGTGTTAATCGGTGAACCGGGTGTCGGTAAAACGGCGATTGCAGAGGGGTTGGCGCTCAGAATTGTTGACGGTGATGTGCCGGAAAGCCTTAAGGGCAAAAAATTGCTTTCATTAGATATGGGCGCTTTGATTGCCGGTGCGAAATATCGTGGCGAGTTTGAAGAGCGTCTCAAATCTGTTTTGAAGGATGTTACGGAGTCTGAAGGCGGTATTGTTTTATTTATTGACGAGATGCATACGCTTGTGGGCGCCGGTGCGGGCGATGGCGCGATGGATGCGTCTAACCTTCTTAAGCCGGCATTGGCGCGAGGTGAGTTGCATTGCATTGGTGCGACGACGCTGGATGAGTATCGCAAGCATGTCGAAAAGGATGCTGCGTTAGCGCGGCGCTTCCAGCCCGTTTTTGTTGATGAGCCGCATGTGGATGACACGATTTCCATCCTGCGGGGGCTTAAGGAAAAATATGAACTTCATCATGGCGTGCGTATCACGGATGCTGCACTTGTCGCGGCAACCACGCTGTCCAACCGCTATATTAATGACCGGTTTTTGCCGGATAAAGCGATTGATCTGATGGATGAAGCGGCGAGCCGTCTGCGTATGCAGGTGGACAGTAAGCCTGAGGAGCTTGATGAGTTGGACCGTCGGATGATTCAACTTAAAATTGAGCGTGAGGCGCTTAAAAAGGAAACTGATAAAAATTCTGCCGACCGGTTGTCTAAGCTTGAGGTTGAATTGTCGGATTTGGAAGAAAAAGTTTCGGCTTTGTCTGCCCGCTGGGAACATGAAAAATCTCGGTTATCGGATATGCAGAAGCTCAAAGAGCAGTTGGATGCAGCGCGCATTGAGTTGGAGCAAGCGCAACGTCAAGGTGCGTTGGAGCGCGCCAGTGAATTGTCTTATGGCATTATCCCCGAATTGGAAAAACAACTAGAGGTCGATGCCACCAATGACGAGACAGCACAAAATACACCTTTAATGCTTGAGGAGGCGGTTACAGAAGAGCATGTGGCGCAAATTGTATCGCGCTGGACAGGTGTGCCAGTCGACAAATTAATGTCGGGCGAAAGAGAAAAATTACTGGCGATGGAAGATGTTTTACATCACCGCGTCATCGGACAGGAGGAGGCGATTGCCTCCGTCTCAAGAGCCGTTCGCCGCGCGCGAGCTGGCTTGCAGGATCCGGCGCGACCAATTGGTTCTTTTCTTTTTCTTGGCCCTACGGGTGTCGGCAAGACCGAGCTTTGTAAGGCACTTGCTGCGTTTTTGTTTGATGATGAAAATGCCATTTGCCGGATTGATATGTCCGAATATATGGAAAAGCATTCGGTGGCACGGCTTATTGGTGCACCTCCTGGCTATGTAGGTTATGAGGAAGGCGGCGCGATGAGCGAGGCTGTCCGACGGCGGCCGTATCAAATCGTTCTGTTTGATGAAATTGAAAAAGCCCATCCTGATATTTTCAATGTGCTGTTACAGGTGCTTGATGATGGACGGCTGACAGATGGGCAGGGGCGCACAGTTGATTTCAGCAACACGCTAATCATCATGACATCCAATCTCGGTGCATCGCATCTCGCGGCACTTGAAGACACCGAGACCGTCGACAAGGTGCGGCAGGAAGTTTTAGACGAGGTGCATGGTTTCTTCCGCCCGGAATTTATCAACCGCCTTGATGAAATGATTTTGTTCGAACGTCTGAAAGAAAATCAGATGGTCGATATTGTTGATGTTCAGTTGGTGCGGCTTGCGAAAATCTTACAAAGCCGTGATATTCATCTGGAAATCACAGATGATGCGCGGGAATGGTTGGCGCGTACAGGATATGATCCAGTGTTTGGGGCGCGCCCGTTAAAGCGGGTCATTCAGAAAGAAGTGCAGGATCCACTGGCGGAAAAAATTCTCGCTGGTGATGTGATGGATAACAGTGTTGTTTATGTCGGTGTTTCTAAGGCCGAAAACAAAGCCGATAGAGATACGCTCAGCTTTTCTACCACCCCGCCATCTGCGAATTAAGTGGCGCGTGAATTTTTCTCGGCTTTATAATCCATCCAGTAATAAAAATTTATCGCGCTTACGAGATAACAAAGTGCCGTGAATATTAACAAGGCAATTTCTATTTGAGGTAATGAGGTTAATGACTCAAGGTCAGTGAATTTATATCCGAAAATGAGGGTATTTATAAAATATGGAATGAAAATTATGCATATAGGTAGTGCAACGACATAGGCTATTTTGCGAATACAGACGTTGTTAATAAAAGAGATAAAAAAGAAAACAAAAATAAATGGTGGAAGATATGCGCCTATGAAATTCCAGAAAGATTTGTAGGTTATTAATAAAAGGCATAACCTTATTATTAATAATAATTAATGGTAAACTTTACATACTTATTTTCAATTCATATTGGTGTGTTGTTGCGTGGGCCTGACTTCTGCGCCTGACTTCTGCGCCTGACTTCTGCGCTTCACTTGCGTGCACTTGACCCGCGCACGCTTCAATTAAAACTCTTATTGATTTTCAAGAGGGTCGAGTCCTGCGGCGAGGTCCTGAGCAAGACGGGTCAGGTTTTGGCGCACCCTATCAAACTCGACTTTGTCTTCTTCATCTAGCTTGGTCAAAATCGGCATCTCTATCGTCAGCGGGTTAACGGAACGGTCATCGTATGTGATTTCGTAATGAAGGTGTGGGCCGGTTGCCAGTCCTGTTGCGCCTACATAACCAATAACCTGACCTTGTGTTACAGGCGATCCGGTTTTGAGGCCGCGTGCGTAGCTATTAAGATGCGCGTAAAGTGTCTTGTAATTATTCTCGTGATTAATTCTGATGCGTTTGCCGTGATTGCCTTCTACACCAAGGGCAGAAATCACGCCATCACCTGCTGCAAAAACGGGTGTGCCGCGATGGGCAGCAAAATCTACCCCGCGATGAAGCCGCGTAAAGCCGAGTATCGGGTGCTTGCGTAAGCCATATCGGGAGGAAAGCCGCGCACCGTCGAGCGGGGTTTTCATAAGCAGGCGGGAAATGCTGTTGCCGTTCTCATCAAGGTAATAAATCTTATCATCATTGCGGTCTTTATAATGCCAATAGGCCTGTCGATTGCCTTTAATGGTCAGTCCGGTATAGAGAATTTTACCTGTATCAGCCTGCTTGCCATCTGGGTCAAACAAGCGGGTGTATAGCACCTCAAGCCGATCGCCTTCTCGTATTTCACGTTGGAAATCAACAGTGAACGAGTACATGCGGATAAGCTCAATCACCTGTGACGGCGCCATACCAGCATTTCTCGCAGATTGATAAAGGCTTGAGGTGATTTCAGTGTCGATGAAAAAGTGCTTTTCGGTTAAAGGGCGATTTGCGGATACGGCTTTGAAACTACCATCTTCCAACTTGCGTACGATGATCCGCTTGGTTGGGGCAGGTATCAGATCAAAACCTGCAAATGAAGCACTACTCTTGGAGGCGTTGACATCCCATTCATAAAAAAGTCTTAGCGCCTGCCCCTCTCTCAGTGTTCTTGGGTTTAGCAACGTTTTCAGGGCATCAAGCGCACTGTCAGCTGTAACAATATCAATCCCATTAGAGGTCAGCAATTCATCAAGTGTACCGCCTTTTCCCAGAGACACGGTTTCCGTGGTGCGCATCATGGGTTTTTTGTCCAGCCAACTAGGGTCGATAAAAGGTGCCGCAGGGACTGGGCGCGCGGAAATGCGTGTTTGATTAGCATCGGCCTCCACATAGTTTCTGAAAACCCAGAAGCTTAGAGCTAACGTAAGGACAAGCGTCAGGTAAAACAGGTTGCGGCTTGGGCGCGTTATTATTCGAATTTCTTCAGAGTCTAACATTTTTCCACAAAAAATTATCAGAAAGAATCATATCTTATTGGGTTTGCCTTGACCATAGGAGGAATGAAACAGGCGTGAGGTTCGTTTTAAACTGGCTTTATTGAGACTTGCTGTGTTTAAGCTAGAGTTCCTTTACCTCTCAAAGAGGTGGGTAATCTATTGATTTTGTATGATTTCTGTATGTAGTGTGTCCATAAAAAAAAGCCCTCTATATGTAGGGGGTATTTACCGAAAAATTTTTTTAAGAAAAAACTTAAAAAAGGCTTTGACAGTAACTTACCAGCCGCATATAAGTGCGCTTCCACATTAGGTCTATCAGTAACCTTTTGTGCATGAAATTTAGGTCCCCGGCATGTCCGGGGTTTTCTTCGGAAAGCTTGACCATTATAAATTTTCATGGAATCAATACTGATCCTTACGAGGCTGCTATCGAATTTTTCATCTGTTCCCATTGTGGTTTCCGGTGAAAGCATTTTTTGCGCTTGGTTTCAATTTTGTAAGGGGCTTTATGTTTATTTCGATAATCAAAAAGTCAGCTATTTGACATTGTAAATACAGAAAGAGAAACGTGGACGGCGGTGTCCTGGCGGTCACTTCAGCTTGCTTGCAAACTGATAGTGACACAAGAAATCGCAATCATCATGATATGTTCGCGTTTCTTCCACTCCACATATCTTAGGATATGTGTATGAGTGGGAACTCGTCGAAGATTTTAATTAATCTTCAATTGAGCGTAGAACAAGTGACGATTGCCGGATTCAAACTTAAGAGTTTGATCCTGGCTCAGAACGAACGCTGGCGGCAGGCTTAACACATGCAAGTCGAACGAGAAGCTTCTTCGGAAGTGGACAGTGGCAGACGGGTGAGTAACGCGTGGGAATTTGCCCAGAGGTTTGGAACAACCATTGGAAACGATGGCTAATACCGGATAAGCCCTTCGGGGGAAAGATTTATCGCCTTTGGATAAGCCCGCGTAAGATTAGCTAGTTGGTGAGGTAACGGCTCACCAAGGCGACGATCTTTAGCTGGTCTGAGAGGATGATCAGCCACATTGGGACTGAGACACGGCCCAGACTCCTACGGGAGGCAGCAGTGGGGAATATTGCGCAATGGGGGAAACCCTGACGCAGCCATGCCGCGTGAGTGACGAAGGCCTTAGGGTTGTAAAGC
>CALKOC010000039.1 GCA_938091085.1 uncultured Alphaproteobacteria bacterium | reverse complement strand
ACGCCACCTGCATTATTTAAAAATGCAAGCGCCAGCAACCATGCCGTTTCAAAATCGTTGGTGAGAAAAGACATAATTAAAAAACTAAAAACAAAACCGATAAAATACATCAGGAACAGTCCCCAAACTGAGGCCATTGTTTCTTTACTGACAAACTTACCACCATAATGCATGGACTCGACTGAATTAGGATATGGCAAATTAACGACCTCATATATGACGCGCTTTATCAGAAGATAGAACCGCAACACCTTCAAACCCCCAGAGGTTGAAAGAGTCATGCCGCCAATTAATACAGGCAGGAAAAAAATGGCAGCTGGCAAATAGTTTGTGATCATAACCGGATCTGAAATAACAAATGCAGTCGTTGAAATCATATTAATCGCCATCGTAATTGAAACGAGGAGACTATTATTTGGAAAAAACAAAGCCATTACTAAACTCAAGAAAATAATGCTCACAACAAAATCTTGAATTTCCTTATCCTCTTTAAAAGTCTCAGCATTAAGAGATAGTGCCGCAATCAGAAGCGGATAACTGAGGCTGCCTGCAAACATTAAGAAGCTTAATACCGAGAGAGACTGAGAGCTAAGATAGCTATCTAGTGGAACAAGCGATAAAGAAAACCCAGTTGTTGATACAGCATTAAAAGTTAAGGAAACCGTGTCAGCTAAATTCGCTCCAGTGAGACCAAGAAAAATAATGCCAATTCCTGTGAGGAAAAGATAAGGCTTCACAACATATCGAAATGACCGCCGTAATCGATGCGGCAAGGTCTCGTGGGCATTTTGTCGGATATTTAAGGGCTTTAGATTAATTCCAAATAAACCATTCGGCGCCATTAGCGCGACACCAAGCGAAAGAATAAGTACACCGCCGAGCAAACCCAGCGTAGATCGCCATATCAAAATCGACTGATTTACTATTTCAGGGTCTTTAAATATTGTTGCACCCGTGGTTGTGAGGCCCGAAACAGCTTCAAAATAAGCACCAAAAAAACCAATATTTTGTGCAACATCAGTGGTTAGGGAAAAAAACGGAAGGGCCGCCAATAAGGGCAGAAAGAAATAAAGAAATACAGCCGTCAGAAAAAGTTCATTTTTTTGAACAGGCCTAACTTCTTTGCTTTTGCCAACCAGAACAAAAGCAACGGATATAAAACTTGAAACCATGAGGCTGATTAAAAAGCGGCTGACAGAAGTATAATCAGCCTGAAATATTGCCCAACCTAGCGGGATAAGCATAGTTGTGGAAAGCAGAACGCCGCCCCACCCCAAGCAAAATATAATTGTTCCCCAGGACATAATTCTTAGAAATATTCTAATCCGACGCTAAAAAGGTTTTCAGCATCATTTACAGCATCCGTTAAGACAAAAAGCACAATTCTGTCACCGACTTTAAACTCAAAATTACCTCTCGGCATCATCACCTCACCATTGCGATAAATCGCACCGATACGCATTGTGTCTGGCAAATTTAATTGACGCAATTTCTGACCGACAAAAGCAGATGTCTCTAATACCTCAGCTTCGATAATTTCGGCTTCTCCATCTTCTATTGTGTGGACTGAAAGCACATGCCCTTTACGTATATGCTGAAGAACGGACGAGACAGTTATCGCGCGCGGGTTTATGGAAATGTCCAAACCAATAGACTGCCCAAGAGGTAAAAAAGATGTGTTATTAATGAGGCATAAAGCACGCTCACACCCTTCATTACGCGCCAGCATAGTCGTCAGCAGATTAACTTGATCATCATTAGTGAGCGCCAAAAGTATTTCGGCATCTCTCACCCCAGCCTCAGCAAGAATATCTGGCTCGAGACCACTGCCAAGAAGTACAGTGCTTTCACTTAATGACTCGGCAATATTTCGAGCACGTATTTCATTATTTTCAATGAGACGAACTGAGTTTCGTACGCCATTCTTTTCAAGTTGGCGGGCAACATGGTGTCCAATATTGCCGCCGCCAACGATAATAAGATTTCTTGCCTCTTGTTCTTCATGGCCAAAAATGGTCATTGTCCGATCACAATCTTCTGAGGCCGTTACCAGAAATGCACTATCGCCGGCCATCATTAAATCATCGCTTTTAGGGACAAATAAATTGCCGTCGCGTTTAACAGCAATCACAGTCGCCTGCAAGTCAGGGAAAAGATCGGTAAGCTGTTTTAATGGGGTTTCAAGAACAGGACAATTTTCATCAAGATTAATGGCAAGAAACTGAATATTCTTTTCGCCAAAACTTGCAGTATCATAAGCACCTGGAATTTCAAGTCGTCGCATAACCTGATCTGCAACCGCACGTTCTGGGGAAATAATCACATCAACTGGCAGTTCATCGCGGCTAAATAAATTTTTCCATTCTTTTTCGAGATATTTCTGGTCGCGAATACGGGCTATACGCTTTGGAACAGAAAAGAGAGACAAGGCAACCTGGCATGCCACCATATTCACCTCATCAGAGGCGGTCACGGCAATCAGAATATCCGCTCCCTCAGCTCCCGCATCTTCAAGTACTTGAGGATGCGAGCCGTGACCAACAAGCGCGCGAACATCCAGAGTATTATTTATTCGCTGGATAAGCTCCGAGGATCTGTCAACAACTGTGACATCGTTTCCTTCTGCAGCCAGATGCCGGGCAATACCAAAACCCACCTGCCCGGCACCACATATAATTACTCGCATTCTCGTTCCTCTGATTGACCGTTAGGCCGGTTTAAGGTGTTTGGTAGGATTCACCCCAAGTGTTTTTAGCTTGCGATGGAGCGCTGACCGTTCCATCCCAACAAATTCGGCGGTTTTAGAAATATTCCCGCCAAATCTATCTATCTGAGCCAAAAGATATTGTTTTTCAAATATCTCTCGCGCCTCACGCAATTGGAGCGTCATGATATGTGTGCTGTCACTTTCCTCAATGTTGAGTTTAGTGGCCGATAAAATATCTGCCGGCAACATATCTGCAGTAATTGTATCATGCTCACTATCAGCTGCAGAAATGAGCATATTCTCAACGCAGTTTCTAAGTTGCCGAACATTGCCCGGCCAAGAATGGGATTGCATGACCGCGAGTGCATCTGGAGCAATTTTGCGCGGAGCAAAGCCAGAGCTATTGACAAGATAATCGACAAAATTGTCAACCAGCATACCAATATCCTCTCGCCGTTGCGCCAAAGAAGGTACTTCAATCGGCACCACATTTAATCGGTGATAAAGATCTTCTCTGAACAATCCTTTGGCAATGTGATTTGTCAAATCTCTGGAACTTGACGACATCACCCTGATATCAACAGAAACATTTGGACCGCCTCCAATACGGACAAATTTCTGATCTGTTAGGACACGTAAGATTTTGCCTTGGGTATCAAGCGGCATCTCACCAACTTCATCAATATAGAGAGAACCACCATGTGCTTGTTCAAGCAAACCCGGCATCACATCACCATCTTCAATACGTCCAAATAGAACATATTCCATGTTTTCAGGCTCAAGAATTGCCGCGTTAATAGCCACAAATGAAGCTGAAGCACGTTCAGAATTTTTATGTAAAGCACGAGCAACAAGCTCTTTACCGGAACCGGATGGCCCAGTTATCAAAACCCGGCTATTTGTCGGGCCAATCTTATTAATGGAGCT
>CALKOC010000038.1 GCA_938091085.1 uncultured Alphaproteobacteria bacterium | reverse complement strand
CACGCACGCCCGTAATTAATGCGGCGGCAATCCCGCCAGCTGATTGTGACATGGCAGATGTGATACGATCTGAAAGTGCCAATCTTTTTTGTGATAACCAAAATGAAAAACGTTCTCGATAGGGTACGGCTGCTAACGCGTTTTCTATGGTTTTACAATTAATTGATTTAAATTCCCGAATGAAACCCACAGCACCTTCTTTATGAAAATGCGACACAAAACGTGGCTCATAGCCATCTGGCCAAATTGCAAATTCACTGGGTCGGAGTTGAAGTCTAACCGATACCTCACATCCCGGTTGTGTGTTTTCTAAAAACACTTGCTTTCCATAAACCCTGACACGGTGAGGACGGTAACGCGGATGAATTGTATCTGCTTTTATAACCTTTAAGATGAACAGACTGCCATTAACGCGTTTTTCTTGCCATTCAATAACCGCGTCAATATCGCTAGTAATCGGATATTTCAGGAAAGGGCTGTCAGCACGAGAAGTCTCGAACTGTGCATACAAAAAGCCTCCAGAAAAAATCATCAGCGATAAACCAATTTGTCGATATCTCTGATTGGGTTGGCGTACAGATAATAAAAGGCCCAATCCAAGTGCGGTTAAGGGAACGATTTTAAACACTCCACCGGATGGCTCAAATGATAAGCTGAAATAGAGAATAATACCGACCGAGAAAATTACCGGTGTCCATAGAAAATACTGGCCTTTGAACCCGTCATGGAAAAGAGTTATCAGCATTTGAATTTTTGTTTTGATGACTGACGAACTCCTTGCTCTATGATATGAACGCAGAATTAACTAAAGTGGTGACTTTGTTTATTTATAAGTTTCCACTATTAGAGCAGCCGTCGCCAGCAACCGAGGCGAGAATTCAGGAGAACCACAAGCAATATGACTAGCTCTGAGACAAATATCATCACCCGATTTGCCCCCTCGCCGACCGGTTATCTTCATATTGGCGGCGCCCGGACGGCGTTGTTCAACTGGGCATTTGCGCGCAAACATCAGGGAACATTTTTGCTAAGAATTGAAGATACCGACAGAGAGCGGTCTACCGATGATGCGATTCGAGCAATTATGGATGGTATGGATTGGCTTGGCTTAACGCCCGACGCACCGCCCGTCTATCAACATCAAAACATTGAGCGTCATCGTGACATCGTTAACCAAATGCTTAGTAAAGGGCTTGCTTATAAATGTACATGCACCAAAGAAGCGCTCGATGAAATGAGAGAAAAGGCAAAGGCGGACGGGAAACCTATTCGCTATGATGGCACCTGTCGAAATAAAGAAAGCGTAGCGGAAGAGTTGCCTTTTACAGTTCGCTTTAAAGCCCCAATGGAAGGTGCAACCACGCTGGAAGACCTCGTTCAAGGGCAAGTGAACGTCGATAACAACCAACTTGATGATCTTATTCTCCTGCGCTCAGACGGCACACCTACGTATAATCTTTCAGTTGTCGTAGATGACCACGATATGAATATTACACATGTTATTCGTGGTGATGATCACCTGACAAATGCTGTTCGGCAAAGTCAAATTTTTGATGCTCTGTCTTGGCCGCGCCCCGCTTATGCACATATTCCTCTTATTCACGGACCGGACGGCGCAAAACTTTCAAAACGTCACGGTGCGCTGGGTGTTGATGCCTACAAGGAAATGGGCTTTCTCCCCGAAGCAATGCGGAATTACTTAGCAAGATTAGGCTGGAGTCATGGAGATGACGAGCTTTTTTCAACGACTGATCTTATCAACTGGTTTGATATTGCCGCGATAGGTAAATCCCCCGCCCGCTTAGATATGGAAAAGATGCAGGCCACGAATATTCATCATATTCAACAAGGCGACGAAGATGTTTTAGCCGAAATCGCCATTGAACAGCTTTCGCTTTCCGCTGATAACAAAGACAAACTCATGTCCGCTTTGCCAATAATTAAAAAAACAGCAAAAAGCCTCGACAATCTCATAGATAACCTTCGATTTCTATTTGTCACGCGCCCCGTCCAACTCAATGACAAGGCGATTGAGAGCCTGACAGAAGAAAAGTTGGCTAATGTTCGCAAAGCATTTGCCGCTCTCGAAAACCTTGAAACATGGGACGAAGAGAGCATTGCTGATTTATTTAGTCAGTTTATGGAATATAATGAGTTGAAATTGGGTCAATTCGGCCCTGCCATGCGCAATATGCTGACTGGAACGGGATCACCATTAGGTGTTTATGATTTATTACGTCTGCTCGGCAAAGAAGAGAGCTTGGCGAGACTGCAAGATATCCTCTCAAATTGAATAAAAAACCTGTCTACCTATGGTATTTTTGCTTCAGTTTAATTATATTGCCAACAATCTTCACCCCTAAGGAGTTCAAATGAGCGATCCCAAAGATGCGTCGGCTGCCAAGCTTGAGTCAGACGGAAATGATTACACACTAAACGTTCATGGCGGGACCATAGGTCCTAGCGTTATTGATGTGTCTGGCCTATATGGTTCATCTGGACAGTTCACTTATGACCCGGGCTTCACCTCCACAGCGAGTTGCAAATCCTCAATTACATATATTGATGGTGAGGAAGGTATTCTCTTACATCGCGGTTATCCAATTGAACAACTCGCCGAAAAAGGCAATTTTATTGAAACATGTTATCTGCTGATGCATGGTGAACTCCCAAACAATGATGAATTGCAAGAATTTGAACAAGCAATAACCATGCACACCATGGTTCATGAACAACTTCAGAAATTCTATTCGGGCTTCAGACGAGATGCGCACCCAATGGCGATTATGGTCGGGGTTGTTGGCGCTCTCTCTGCTTTTTACCACGACAGCACGGATATCAATGATCCTGAACAGCGTAAAATTGCCAGCCGTCGCCTCATTGCTAAAATTCCAACAATCGCAGCAATGGCCTATAAATATCATATTGGGCAGCCCTTCGCATACCCGCAGAATAATCTAAGCTATGCAGCTAACTTTCTGCATATGTGCTTCTCGGTTCCAAGTGAGCAGAGAGAAGTAAGCCCTATACTCGCCCGCGCAATGGACAGAATTTTTATTCTCCATGCTGACCATGAGCAGAATGCGTCTACATCCACAGTACGACTTGCAGGCTCTTCCGGCGCTAATCCTTTCGCATGTATTGCTGCAGGTATTGCGTGCTTGTGGGGCCCTGCTCATGGTGGTGCCAATGAAGCAGCTCTTGATATGCTCGCTGAAATTGGATCGGTTGACCGTATTCCAGAATTTATCAAACGAGCTAAAGATAAGAATGACCCATTCCGTCTAATGGGCTTTGGGCACAGAGTTTATAAGAATTACGACCCACGCGCTCGCGTCATGCATAAAACATGTCATGAGGTACTAGGCGAACTTGGGATTAAAGATGACCCACTACTCGATGTCGCCATGGAACTCGAACGCATTGCGCTGAGCGATGAATATTTTGTCGAGAAAAAACTCTATCCGAATATTGATTTCTATTCCGGCATTACGCTGAAAGCCATGGGCTTCCCAACTACAATGTTCACAGTCTTATTTGCCCTCGCAAGAACTGTTGGGTGGGTATCTCAATGGAATGAAAT
This sequence comes from uncultured Alphaproteobacteria bacterium, assembly GCA_938091085.1. Taxonomy (GTDB): domain Bacteria; phylum Pseudomonadota; class Alphaproteobacteria; order RS24; family RS24; genus Micropelagius. The sequence goes on along the minus strand of CALKOC010000038.1, from coordinate 15,049 downwards.
GATTGAGGACCCCAGCCAACGGATTGGCCGCCCGCGTCAGCTTTATATCGGCTCAACTCAACGCGACTACGTGCCTGTTGAAAAGCGCTAATTAACTTAGAAAATCTAATATCTGACTCGCTGTTTCAGAGCTTGGATCATTAGTTTTAGTGGTCATAATGTCTTTAAGAGTTTTAAACGCTTCAATCTGATTGATCCGCTCTTCGCTGCCCTCATTTAATAAGGGTTGCAAAGCAGACGCTAAATTCTCAGGTGTACACCGGTGCAAGAGAAATTCCGGTATGACAGGCTTATCAAGTATAAGATTAGGCATGACAATCGAAGGGGTTCTTGAAACCCTAATGGCAAGATAGGCCGTAAACCTATCAATATCATACCCTATGACCGTAGGCACGCCTGCCAAAGCTAACTCCAGAGACACAGTACCAGATGCAGCTAGTGCTGCTGTAGCACAGCCAAAAAGACCCAGCTTGTCAGTTTCACCCTCAATCAAAGTTATTTGAAATCTCTCAAGATCTCTCTCTTTTTTCTTAAGCGCCTGTTCAATTTTATCGCGTATATGAGGAACAGCAGGAATAAACACCCGCAAATTTTGTTTATTTTCTTCAAGCAAATTAAGTGTCTCTATAAAAGGGCCACTCAGCCGATTTACCTCACCCGTCCGACTTCCGGGAAGCAAGGCCAAAATTTGCTCTCCCTCAACAATACTAAATTTATTCTTAAACTCCTGAACATGCTTATCGGTTGGAAGATTTGCAACCGCAGGATGACCTACATAGCGACACTCGGATCCATCCAGATATTGATAAACACGCGGTTCAAAGGGCAACAAGGCAAGAATAAGATTATAAAATGGCTTAATGGCTTTTGCCCGCCCCGGGCGCCACCCCCAAACAGATGGCGCACCATATTTGATCATTGGCAAATCCGGTCGCGCCTGCCGAATGCGCTTTGCAACACGAATTGCAAACTCCGGACTGTCGATAAAAACAACTGCATCAGTATCGGATTTAATAATAGACTCGACTGTCTCATCTATACGACGATAAATTAATCTCAGCCGAGGCAAAATTTGCTGTAAGCCCATAACCGAAATATCATCCATAGGAAAAACGGATTGAATACCGGCGTTTGTCATTTCAGTGCCGCCCACGCCGGAAAACACAATATCGGGAACCTGACGTTTCAAAGCGGTGATTAATCTGGCGCCCAAAAGATCACCGGATGTTTCCCCTGCGATAATTGTTAAATGAAGACCCATCAAGGTTTTAAACCTATTAGGAACATGCCCAATTCGTCTGCACGCTTTATGCATGCATCAGCATCGATTAATTGAGTAGCCTCCCCTGCAAAAGCGATACCGGCAAGGCCGGCAATTGATGCATTTTCAATAGTGGTTAGACCAATAGTCGGCATATCAATACGCCGATCTTGATTTGGCTTGGGTAGTTTGACAAGAACACCCTCGCGTTTTCTAGCACTTCCTCGTATCGAAGCTGAGAGATGTGCAACCCGCTTCAACATCTCATCAGTCCCCTCAGGCCCTTCAACAGCAAGAACCTGCCCACGACAAACAACACAACATTGACCGATGTCCAACTCACCTATGGTATCGGTAACAATTTGGCCTCTATTAATATCAATATCATTATTCTTTGTAGGCTTGGATTTTGTTAAAACACCTGTAGGCGCCATAATATCTTCAATAATATCATTTGCTGCGCGAATTGTAATTCCGTGTTCTTCGAATACTCTGACGAGTATTCTTAAAACAGTATCGTCACCAATCCCTTTTTTCCTGGCTTCTAACGCTACACGCGCATAAAATTTCAGGGTTTCAAAGTCAGGAACAAAACTCGAAAGATTGGGTCGCGTTACCCCACCGACAATCACAACTTCTGTACAGTTATTTTTTTTAATTATACGAAGGGTCTTACCAAGACGCTGAAGATGAGCTTTGTGATGAATCTCAAGCTTTGGATCATAGGCATTAATGATACCAATAACACAGACATCATAACCCTGTTTACGTGCCGCCTCGACAACCAAACCAGGTAAAGCCCCACTCCCAGCAATAACACCCAATTTTTGTGATTTGCCTGACATTTTTATTCACTAGTTAATTTTTAAATTTGTCGAGGTAAACATAGACCACGCTTGTCGATAGATTTTATAAAAATCAATAAGTCCTTAACAAGTGGTGTGCCACCAAACTGATCTTCTGCTTGTTGAACTCTTTCTTCTAACAAATCTATATCAGAAGATGAAAATAGTAATTTATAGGCACCACGTAAGCTATGAATGTCTTCACGTTTAAAATTAGCACGTTTTAGCCCAACAAGGTTTAACCCTGAAAGACATGCCCTATCACCCATAACGGTAGCGAAAGGTATAACGTTGCCTGTAACCATTGCCCCCGCACCAATAAAAGAAAATTTTCCAGCTTTTGAAAATTGATGAATGGCGCTAAATCCGCCAAAAATTACATTATTCTCAACTTCCACATGCCCGCCAAGCGCCGCATTATTAGCCATAACAACATTATCACCAACAATACAATCATGGGCAACATGGGCGCCAACCATAAACAGCCCATTATTACCGACACGAGTAACACCGCCTCCACCTTTGGTGCCAAGGTTTATGGTAACATTTTCACGAATACGATTGCCATTTCCAATCTCAAGAAAGCTTTTCTCATTATCGAATTTCAAATCTTGAGGAATATTACCCAATGCGGCAAATGAGAAAATTTCATTTCCCGAACCAAGTGTTGTGTGACCCGCAATGGTTACATGTGAATGCAATACAGAGTTATCACCAATTTTGACATTTGGACCAATCACACAGAAGGGGCCGATTTCTACATCATTCCCAATTTCTGCATCTTTATCAACTTCGGCTGATGGATGTATTTTACTCATTGCTGAATTGACCTTACTCAGTGATTGGGAAACATATTGCGTTAGATTCTATGTGGTGAAAACAAATTATTTCACTCGTTATTAGTCGTTTTTCTCTTTTTAAGCAGTCGGCTTAATAATGCCGTTTCCTTTCGCCAATTTGAAGACGAACGAGCAGGATACCCAGCAACTTCAGCACCTGCAGGGATGTTTTTTACCACCACAGAGGCTCCAAGGACTCTGGCGCCTTTTCCAACATGAATATGTCCATTAAAAGCTACCTGCCCCCCAGACATGACATAATCTTCAATTATGGAACTTCCGGCAAAACCAACTTGCCCGGCAATCAAACAGTGACGGCCTATCTGCACATTATGTGCGACATGCACCTGATTATCTAACTTTGTACCCTCCCCAATCACTGTATCAGTGAGGGTACCTCTGTCTATGTCAGACCCGACGCCAATGCTCACATGGCTTTGAATAATCACCCTACCCAATTGAGGTATTTTCACATGTCCTGATAAATCAGGCGCATACCCAAAACCATCTTGCCCAATCGAAACATTAGGGTGGATATGAACTTCATCACCAATGAGAGCGAATTGCACAACGCTATTCGCGCCAATAATCGATCGGCGCCCGATAACACAACCCGGACCAATAACTGCATTAGCACCAATTATTGTCTCATCGCCAATCTCAGCTCCAGCCCCAATCACGGCGCCATACCCAATCTCAACATTTAAGCCAATAACTGCATCAGGATGAATTTGCTCAGTTTGAACTCCCGCCACAGGTTTAGCCTGCGCTTGATAAGGGAAAATTTTTTGAGCTATTAATGCATAAGATTTATAAGGATTGTCGACGAGTAATATAGCGGCTGGAAGGTCAGAAATATCCTCCATATCTCGTGGAGATATTAATAAAGCACCAGCCCGGGTATTCGCCATATCATCTTTATATTTCGCATCATTGTAGAAAACAATGTCGCTCTGGCTAGCATCCAACAAGGTGGAGACGCCATTAATGGAAGCATTCCCATCCCCCTGCTTGATTTCTGCATCCAGAAATCCGGCTAATTCTGTAATAGAAAAAGACTTTCCAGGGGGATAGAAACGGCTATCTACCATTTATTTTGCAGGTGCCTCAACCTTTACAGAACTCAAAACACCATCAAGGCGTTTCGTGGCTGTATCTGTAATATCAACATCTGGGCTACCGATAAGGACAGCACTACGCTCGAGAATGGCAATTGCACCTTTCTCAGTCATGATATCTTTCAAAATTGGGCTAAGACTTTTCAGAATTTCCGCCCGTGCAGCAGCAAGACCAGCGTCAATTTTGCGAAGCTCTTGTTGAAGCTCTTGATTCTTGGCAATTTCCTCAAGCTTAAGTTCATCAGCTTTTGCTTGAAGCGCATCAGGCGCCATCATCGTTTTCTGAGAGTCTAGCTTTTGAACTTTATCAGAAAGTTCCTTTTGGGCCTTATCTCTTTGAGATTTAATCTTTTCTTGCTTCTTTTGAACCTGAGAAATCATGCTCTTACCAGCTTTTGAGTCGGCAAAGAGTTTCTCAATATTCAAAATCAGAACATTTGACTGAGCAAAGGCTTGTTGAGACGCACTGAATAAAAACAGTGCAAACGAAAATATTACGAGTTTTTTAAGCATTAATCCCTCTCTTAAAAACGTGTTCCTGCGGTGAAACGGAAGAACTGCGCACGGTCATATTCTTCTTCCGCTATAGGTCTGGCCAAGTCAAAACGAACAGGGCCAAATGGTGATTTCCAGTTAAAAGTTAAACCATAACTTGCCCGGAAAGCGAGTTCATCACGAACATCAGTAGCAACAACATCCGTATCACCAATAACACCAAAATCAGTGAAAATGTAAGTCTTAATTCCAAAATCTTTTGGGATACCAAGTGGAACTTTGGTTTCCAGAGTCCCAACTAGGTACTGTTTGGCACCCAAAACATAATCGGTTTGTAAATCACGAGGGCCAATACCAGATCTTTTAAAACCTCTTATAATAGAACCGCCGACAAAGAAGTTATCATTATAAGACACGCCTTCATCCTCATAATCCTCAATAAGCCCCCCACTTAGTTTTGCGTGGAAAACCCATTCCTCAAAAAACGGTCTGTAGTAATCCGCAACCAAAGTCGTCCTTAGATAGGTAACATCACCCAATGGAGTTGCGACATTCTGAGAAAAGATAAAATCCCAACCTTCTGTCGGATCAATTACATCATCCCGTTTATCAATCGTGTAGCTGTAACCTAATTGAGCTTTAAATTCGGTGAATGGCCTCAGATAAGCTCCGAATGCCGGTGTATATGCATCGTTAATCAATTCATTTTCAGATAAGCGCACAAAAACATTTAATCTTGCATCTTCTCCAACAGGAAAGCCGATTGACCCACCAATACCGGTTTCCGATGTCTCAAGCGCCGCCTCAGTATCGTAATCGGAGGTTGTTCTAAACAAATCAATACTACCGAATAAGTCTCTATTAAGGAAATAAGGCTCTGCAAACCTTAAATTAAGGAAGGTTCTCTGCGAGCTAATTGAGGTTGATAGACTCAAGAGCTGACCGCGCCCGAGAAGGTTACGTTCAACAATTGAAAACTGGGTGGAGAGGTTCTCTACTGATGAATAACCAATACCAAAAGCCAACTCACCCGTGGATTGTTCTTCAACATCAATATCAAGAATGACAGAGTCTTCGTCATCACCGGGTGTTTCAGTGATTTCAACCTCACCAAAAAAGTTCAATCCTTTGATGTTTCTTTCAGATTTATTCAGCAAGGCACGGTTAAAGGCATCCCCTTCCCGAAGATACATTTCGCGTCTTACAACCCGATCCTGCGTCCGCACATTATTATTTACATTGATGCGTTCCACATAAACGCGCGGGCCTTCTTCAACGCGATAGGTAATATTAACAATCAGATCCTTACGATTACGACGAACACGTGGGCGTACATCTGCAAATGCATACCCTTTAGATCCAAGCACCTCTGTTAAATCATCGACCGTATCGTCCACCTTCTTGGAATTATAGACTCGTCCGACGCTGTGTCGAATAAGCTGTTCAAGCTCCTTAATATTCACATCTTTGAGGCTCGTATCGATTACAGACTCACCAAATTGATATTTATCGCCCTCTTCGACATTAAAGGTCACAAAGAATTCTTTACCGTCACGGGTCAACTCGGCGAATGAGGAAATCACACGGAAATCAGCATAACCTTTGCTGAGATAAAACCGGCGCAATAGGTCGCTATCATATGCGATACGATCGGGATCATATTTGTCATTTGAGGAAAGAAAGCGCCACCAACGTGATTCTTGTGTGGAAATCTCTTCGCGCAGCCGGTCATCATCAAATCGCTCATTGCCGATGAAATTAATAGAACGGACACGCGTAGTTTCGCCCTCTTCAATCTCAAAAACGACATCTACGCGGTTTTGCGGTAACTGAATTACTTTTGGCTCGACTTTGGCGGAAAAACGACCTGAACGACGATATAGCTCAACAAATTTCTCTACATCATTCTGGATTTTAGAACGCGTATAGACCTGACGGGGGCGTAATGAGGACTCTTCATAGAGGTCATCATCATCCAGTTTATCATTACCTTCAAAAATCACGCGGTTCACAATTGGGTTTTCAACCACAGTGACAATAAGCCCGCCTCGCTCTCGACGGATGGTCACATCCGCAAATAGACCTGAGGCAAACATAGACTTGAGTGACTGATCAAGCAGAACAGGATCAGCATTCATGCCGGGTTTTAAAATCATGTAAGAACGGACTGTTTCAGCTTCGACCCGCTGGCTTCCCTCAACTTCAATAAATTGAATACGTAAATCGTCTATGGCTTGAGTAGTATCCTCTTGAGCCGCCAACGGTTCGGCTAACAGAGTGGCCAAAAATGTAAAAGCGATCAAAGCAATGAAAGCTGAGAATTTTGAATTTGTCATAAAGTTATGGCCTCAGTTGAACAGGCTTATTCTGGAAACATCATTCCAAGTTACGAAAACGAAGAGCATAATTACAAAAGCAAGGCCGGCACGCATACCATATTCCTGAACTTTTTCAGGCATAGGTTTTCCAATAACGGCTTCATATGAATAAAACAACAAGTGACCGCCATCAAGCATAGGAATTGGGAAAAGGTTTATAAGCCCTATGCTAACTGAAATAAGGGCAATCCAGTTAAAAATCGCAACCCAGCCTAACGAAGCCATCTGACCTGATATCTGAGCAATTTTAACAGGCCCACCCAACGCATCTGCACTTTCACGACCTGAAATAATCCCTCCCAAGGATCTAAAAGTCTGCGTGATGATAAATGTTGTTTCTGAGACCCCTTTGCCAATTGCAGTAATAGGGTCGTAATAAACTTTGCTGACGCGCGTTTGGTCCGGTCTGCTCGTGATGCCGAGGCGCCCGAGGCGATAACTATTGCCAAAATTATCGACATCTTCAACCAGTTCAGGGCGTGCCACCAACTCGACTTCGATACCATTGCGGACAACAACAAAAACCAAGTCTCGTTCCGGATTAACGGATACTGTTCGGGCAACATCATTGAAACTCTCAACCGGCGAGCCATCAATAGAAACTATAAGGTCGTTAGGAATGAATCCTGCGCGCTCAGCTGCGCTATTCTCGCTGATTGTATCAACAATTGGCAAAGAAATTTGTTTACCGACAAATGTAAAGAGACAGGCATAAATAATGATTGCCAAAATAAAATTAGCCAGAGGGCCAGCCGCAACAACTGCCGAGCGTTGCCATAAAGGCTTAAAGTGGAAAACATCTTTTTGATCATCTTCCGTAAGCTCTTTTAGTTTATCACTATCAGGGCTACTGGCTGCGTCTTCATCACCATAAAATTTAACATAACCGCCTAAAGGCAAGAGGCAAATCTTCCACGCCGTTCCCTTACTGTCCATCCATGAATACAGCGTATGTCCAAAGCCGATAGAAAAGGTTTCCACCCGCACTCCACATCGTCTTGCGACCCAGAAATGCCCAAGTTCGTGGAAGAACACGACAATCATAATCACAAAAAGGAAAGGAATTACAACTCCAAACACTGCGTTAAAGATGATATCCAAAACGGTCTCCATTAAACGGTCACAATGAAAGCATTTATTAACATGGTTTTAGCATCCGTGTTTGTTTTTTTTACTCATTTTTTCAGGGAGATAATGTCTAAAGCCTTACCTCTAGCGGCCTCATCAACAGCATAAACGTCTGACAAAGAGGAAATATCTGCATCGGTCATTTTGTTCATAGTATCGTGAATAAGACTAGCTATATCCGTAAAGCTTATTTCGCCGTTTCTAAACGCCTCAACTGCAATTTCATTCGCGGCATTCATAACAGTCTGAATGCCCTGCCCTGCATTAAGGGCTTCATAAGCGAGTTCTAAACAAGGATAACGTTTAAAATCAGGCGCCAAAAAACTCAATTCACCCTCAGCAGCGAGATCAAGAGAGGCAATATTAGCCTTTAAACGCTCCGGCCACCCTAAACAGTAAGCAATTGGGATCTGCATATCAGGGGTTCCCATATGCGACATAACTGATCCGTCATACATAGTGATAAGACCATGAATAATTGATTGTGGGTGTATTAGGACTTTGAGTTTATTCGCTGGTACTGAAAATAAGTGCTGAGCCTCTATAAGCTCCAGACCTTTATTCAACATTGTAGCGGAGTCTATTGAAATTTTTTCTCCCATAGACCAAACAGGATGCTTAACGGCCATTTCAGGGGTAACTTTGGCGAGTTGGTCTATTGGCAGAGACAAAAAAGGCCCGCCAGATGCCGTCAAAGTAAGATGCTTAACATCCTCAACAGATTTACTCACTAGAAGCTGATGCAAAGCATTATGCTCAGAATCGACGGGTAAGATAGTTGTGTTGTTTTGAGCCGCAATATCCATAAAAAGAGACCCAGCTGCCACCAAACATTCTTTATTTGCCAGCATAACGATTGAACAGTTTTGCACTGCGTTTAACGTAGGTTTCAGCCCGGAAAACCCTGTTATAGCGGCCATTACTCTGTCAGTAGGATAAGCTGCAGCGGCAGACACACCCGCTTCACCACAAGCAGTTTCAATATCCAAACCTGCGATAGCCGCTTTAAAGTCATCATACAAAGCTTCATCGGCAATCGCAGCGAATTGAGGTTTAAACTGATGGCAAATCTCAGCCAACCGCTTGACATTGCTGCCCGCAGTAACTGCCGAAACACAAAAATCATCAGGATTAGCCGCAATTACCTGAAGCGTGCTATCCCCGATGGATCCGGTAGCACCTAAAATTGAAATCTTCTGAACCATTATTTTACCAGACCAGAACTGCGTCTGCGGTCAACCCTTTATCAAAGCTTCTCGCAATCAGAAGTAAGAAGACTGCAATTACTACGGCGAGCATTCCGTCTAACCTGTCGAGCATACCGCCATGGCCCGGCAATATCACTCCCGAGTCCTTCACATCATATTTTCTTTTTAAAGAGGACTCGAATAAATCACCAATTTGTGAAATTACCGCCAGAATGCTGCCAAACACGACAAGATACAAAACTGTTGTATTAGGCAGAAAGAAACTTACAGCAGCCCCGATAATTGCAGCGCCAATAACGCCTCCCAATAGACCAGCCCAAGTTTTGTTTGGAGAAATCACGGGTGCTAATTTTGGTCCCCCAATCGTTTTCCCAAAAACATAGGCCATCACATCGGTAGCCCAGACAACCCAGAAAACAAAAAACACTAACCACAAGCCATTATCAATGCTTCGTAGTAAAATGATAGACAAGGTTGCAGCACCAATATAGGCAAACCCGCCACTCAATAAAGACAACTTCACCCCAAGCAAAAGCGACAAACCAATCGAAAAAAGAATTCCAAAGATATAAAATCCCAAAGCCGATCCAAATCCATCGTGACTAGCCAAGGCGATAAGTAAGAGCAAACCGCTCAACATGATTTGAGAAAATTTGTCACCTTTTGAGAGGATGTTAATCCACTCAATACCCATTATGATGCAGACAATCGCGATGAAAGCTGAAAATGGAAGTCCCCCTTGCCATAAAATAAGCAAGACTATTGGAAGCGCAAGAATAGCCGTGATGAACCTAGATTTGAGGCCGCCTTTAGCCGCCCCGACAGCTTTCACAGCTTGTTGGTTCATTTGGAGGCCTTTTTAAGCGAGAATTTGGCAATAAGCCCCTTATCTTCTTTATCGTGGGATTCATTATCCTCAGAAATTCGACCAAACCGACGCTCACGGGTGGCATATTCTTTGAGAGCTATATCAAGTTCATGTTCATTGAAATCAGGCCAGTAGACATCAGTAAAGTAAAGCTCAGCATAAGCGGCTTGCCAGAGCATAAAATTACTTAACCGATATTCACCACTTGTACGGATAATTAAGTCCGGGTTAGGCAAACCAGAAGTTCTAAGATGCGCCTCAAAAGTCTCTTTAGTAATATCGGAAAGTGAAAGTTTGTTTTCACTGACATCAGCCGCAATTGATTTGGCGGCATTAACAATCTCTTCCTGAGAGCCATAATTGAAAGCAATCTGAAGTGTCATCTTATCATTACCACTTGTCACATTTTGTATATGGTCAATGAGCCTAAGCGTTGCTTTGGGAAGTTCATCGGTTTCACCGATAATTTTGATATAAATGCCTTCTTCTGCAAGTTCCTTTAAATTCTCATCAAAATATCTATGCATGAGATTAAAAAGAAAATTCACTTCTGTTTTAGGTCTAAGGCGGTTTTCTGATGAAAAGGCAAACAATGTCAAAATTGGTAAATTACGGGAAATGGCGGCTTTCACAATTCGCTTAATAGCATCGACGCCAGCCAAGTGCCCCTCAGGCCGTGTTAACCCCTGCGTTTTAGCCCAACGCCCATTACCATCCATAATAATGGCAACATGCGGAAGAGGCTCAACCATCTCAGTAATTTCATGTGGGGATGTCATCAATCAACCGTTTTAATGAAACTTGAATTATACCTGACGGATTTCAGCTTCTTTTTGCGAGAGCGCTTCATCAATCTTTGAAATGTATTCATCGGTTAATTTCTGCACATCATCAGATAGCGATTTTTGTTCGTCTTGACTAATTTCGCCATCCTTTTCACCTTTTTTAAGTTGATCCATTCCGTCGCGTCTAACATTTCGAACCGCAACCCTACCCTGCTCAGCATATTTACCAGCAATTTTAACAAGCTCCTCACGGCGCTCTTCGTTGAGTTCAGGTAACGGCACGCGAACCATCTGACCATCAGCCATTGGGTTCAACCCTAGCCCAGCTTCACGGATAGCTTTTTCAACAAAAGAAACCTGCCCTTTATCCCAAACCTGAACAGATAAAAGACGAGGTTCAGGCGCTGAAATCGTACCGACTTGTGACATCGGCATTTGCTGCCCATACGCATCAACCATGATAGGTTCTAGAAGTGTTGTGCTAGCACGACCAGTTCTCAAACCACCGAAATCGCTTTTCAGGGTGCTTAAAGCCCCTTCCATGCGTCTTTGTAAATCATCCATATCAGCAGACATTTTGTATCCCTATTTTTTAAGTTTCGGAGATTATTGTGCAATTTCCATTATCTTCAAGCACTTTTAAGAATGCACCATTGGACTGAATTGAAAAAACAACGATTGGTATATTATTTTCCCTCGAAAGGCTAACTGCAGAAGCGTCCATAACTTTCAAATCTTTAGATAACACATCCATATAACTTAACGTATCAAATCGAGTCGCGGTACTGTCTATTCTTGGATCAGCAGAGTAAACCCCATCGACATTCGTACCCTTCATTAGGGCATCACAATTCATTTCAGCTGCCCTTAGAGCCGCAGCCGTATCTGTTGTGAAAAACGGATTACCTGTACCCGCAGCAAAAATCACAACTCTCCCTTTTTCCATATGGCGAATGGCGCGTCGGCGGATATATGGTTCGCAAACAGTAGTCATTGGAATAGCTGATAGGACACGCGTTTGAATATCTTGACGCTCAAGAGCATTTTGCATCGCAAGCGCATTCATTACAGTAGCCAGCATGCCCATGTAATCTGCGCTGGAGCGATCCATACCTCCCGCAGCACCGGAGAGCCCACGGAAGATGTTACCGCCGCCAATAACAAGGCAGATTTCAACACCGGATTGACGTGCCTGACTAATTTCAGTTGCTATTCTATCGACAGTGCCGACATCAATTCCATATTGACCGTCACCCATAAGGGCTTCACCGGAAATTTTCAGAAGAACGCGTTTAAAATCTCGTTTTTCTGTCATTTCCAGTCCTCTCAGCCGATATATAGATTTACTTTATACGGATATCTTATGAACTGCCTACAGCGGCGGCTACTTCAGAAGCAAAATCTTCTTCAGGACCTTTGTCAATGCCTTCACCTAGCCCAAAACGGACAAACCCGGACAACTTGACCTCGCCACCAATATCAGAGGCGGCATTTTGCAGGACTTTCTCAATGGTGTTTTCGCCATCAATAACGAAAATCTGCTTTAGAAGCACAACTTCTTCGTAGAATTTACGCAGCCGTCCCTCCACCATTTTTTCGATGATCTCTTCCGGCTTGCCGCTTTCTCTGGCTTCGGTAATAAGCACTGCACGCTCACGCTCGACCTCATCTTTAGATAAATCATCTGTTGAAAGAGCCAAAGGGTTCGTCGCAGCAACATGCATGGCAATTTGTTTGCCCAGCGCATTGAGTTTTTCTTTATCCCCCGAAGACTCCAAAGCCACGAGTACACCAATCTTACCCTGCCCTTCAACAACCTGACCATGCAGATAAGAAGTCACTACCCCCTGCTCGACAGAAAGGCCAGCAGACCGTCTAACGGACATATTCTCACCAATCGTGCCAACCATTTCAGCGACATGATCCTGAATTGATTTACCTACACCCGGATAATCAGCAGTGATAAGTTTATCAAAGTCACCATCAACACTCAGCGCGACTTTAGCAATATCGGAAACCATGCTCTGAAATTGGTCATTACGCGCAACAAAGTCTGTTTCAGAGTTAACTTCAACAACAGCGCCTTTTTGCCCGTCCGTGACGGTAGAGACGAGTCCCTCAGCAGCTACACGGTCAGCTTTCTTGGCAGCTTTTGAAAGCCCTTTGGTTCTCAACCAATCAACGGCCGCTTCCAGATCACCATCAGTTTCAGATAGAGCTGTTTTGCAGTCCATCATGCCTGCGCCGGTTTGCTCCCGCAATTCCTTGACCATTGAAACAGTAATATCAGCCATTTTCGCTCCATTTCCTTATAGAGTTGGATAAAATATATGAACTAGTCAGTTTTTTCCTCAGCAGGAGCTTCCTCAGCAGGAGCTTCCTCAGTGGGAGCTTCCTCAGTAGGAGCTTCCTCCGCAGGCGTTTCCTCCGCAGGTGCTTCTAAAGCAGCTTCAGGCGAAGGTTCGGCTTGTGCTCCAATATCAACACCTGATGAGACTGCGCCCTGCTCAATACCGTCAATCACAGCACCTGAGAAGAGTGAGCAATAAAGCTCGATAGCACGCGTTGCATCATCATTGCCAGGGACGGGATAGGTAATGCCGTCTGGGTTGCAATTACTGTCAAGAATAGCAATCACAGGAATACCAAGCTTATGTGCTTCAGCAATCGCGATGGATTCCTTGTTGGTATCAATCACAATCATCAAATCAGGTAGACCGCCCATATCCTTGATACCGCCAATCGCAAGTTCAAGCTTGTTGCGTTCGCGTGTAAGATTCAGAATTTCCTTTTTGGTGAAGCCAGTGGAGGCTTCTTCGGCCAACAAGTTTTCAAGTTCACGCAAGCGCTTGATAGAATTTGAAATTGTTTTCCAGTTTGTCAGCGTACCGCCCAGCCAACGTGTGTTCATATAATACTGAGCACATTGTTGCGCTGTGCGCGCGATAACTTCAGTCGCCTGACGTTTTGTCCCGACAAACAGAACCCGTCCTCCAGCAGCAACCGTGTCGCGAACGGCAACAAGTGACTGATGCAAAAGCGGGACGGTTTGTGCCAAATCGATAATATGAATGCCGTTTCTGTCCCCAAAAATATAAGGGGCCATCTTAGGATTCCAGCGATGTGTTTGGTGACCAAAGTGAACTCCAGCTTCTAAAAGCTGGCGCATATTGTAATCCGGTAGAGCCATGACTCTTTCTCCTTTCTCCGGTTAATCCGCCATGAGGAAATGGGCCGAACATTTCGGCACCGGAGGGGCTTTGCAATTAGGCAAAACCAATCCTCATGTGTGTGATGCGGCGGGTATAGGACAGGTCGGGCAGGAAAACAAGCCCCAAATATTATTGTTAAGGACTTTTAAATATCTTCAACGTGCAAAACGCCGTTCAAAGCCTTGATAGCTCCTGAAATGCGCGGGTTTATCTGATATTTGCCGGGTAAACGAAGTTCAACCTCATGCCGCTCATTTTGCATGATCAGGGTTACAATCCCCCCTTTTGCAGAATTCATTTTGATGTCCGTGTCACTTTTACTGCGTCCTTCATCAAGTTGTTTCCTGATATAGGGCAACGCGGTTTTGTTTTCGACGAAAACACGCAAGCTTGCATCATTACCCGAAGCCACCACGTCATCCAGAGAACGGATATTTTCGGCCTGTAATCTAATTGTGTCATCCTCACGTGATACTTTTGCGCTAATAATCACAGATTGCCCAACATTTAATATTTCGCGCTTATTATTTAGGACTTCGGAAAACACAATCGTTTCAAATTGACCGGTGGGGTCAGACAACCCCAAATATGCGAAAGGGTTCCCATGTTTGGATTTACGTTCATCCATTTTAGCAATTGTTCCGGCAAGCAATACATTGTTTTCAACCGAGCTTGGAAGGTCTTCAAAACTCAACACATTCATACGTCGTAATACTGTGCGGTAATCATCCAGCGGGTGACCGGACAGATAAAAACCGATAGCGTCAAATTCACGGGTCAAGCGTTCAACAGGTGACCATGGAGCAACCTCCCGCAGGGTCCGGCTTTGGGAAATCTCCTCTTCACCAAAAAGATTACTTTGACCTTCTGTTCTCTCATTTTGCGCAATCGTAGCTTCTGAAAGAAGCATTT